>JBBIKN010000063.1:0-19837 GCA_037445435.1 Nitrospira sp.
CGGTCTTGTACAAGAGTGGAACGGTAAAAACCTTTACGAATGAGCTATATGGAGTTAAATAAGGCAGGAACGGACTATCAACACTTACGAGAACTGAAGCAGGAGTCGATGCCAATTCTGGTACTCGCAACGCCAAAGACAACGCGGAAAGTCAGCTGGTTGGATAATGAGATCTCGCATGCGGCTCACCGTAAACTCGGATGTTGAAAGCTGTCCTTCAACCCAGATCGCTCCATCTCGGTCCGTCCGGAAGACCGCAATATGTTGGTCCTGATAAGTTTCCAGTACAGACTCGGCCGGATGTCCATAAGGATTCGCCGCACCCACCGAGATGATCGCATACTGCGGGTGGAGTTGCTGAATCCAGTCCTGATCCAGCGAGCTACGCGCTCCGTGATGGGGCACTTTCAGGATGGTCACCGGCTGATGCCCTTGCGTCTTCAATCTCCTCAATCCGGCAGTTTCAATATCGGCGGTAAAAAGGATCGAATGGATTCCACACTGCAGTCGCGAGACGACGGACAGATTGTTCAATAGTGTCCCGGTATAGTGCTGAGTCGATTCGCGGCCCTCTGATGTTTCTGGTGGATTGAGAATGCTGAGCCGGCACTGCCCGGACTGCAACAGGTCTTGTCCACGCACGGCGGTGCGTTGATCGATATGCCGATCCCGAATGGCCGCTTGAAGATCTCCAACGAATTTCTCAGAGCGTTCTATCCCTCCACTCCAATACCGTCCAACCGACAAATGCCGGAGTATCCAAATCAATCCGCCGACGTGGTCAAGCTGCTGGTGTGTCCCGATGACATGGTCAATATGGCGTATCCTCCGACTCAATAGAAACGGTGCAACCACATTTTTCCCCATATCAAATTGTTCATATCGAGCTCCACCATCGATAAGAACGGTCTGACCATCCGGCAACTCGACGACGGCACTATCTCCTTGTCCGACATCAAGAAAGGTGACACGCCAATGATCGCCATCCGCTTGCGACATGGGAGGGCTCAACCACCAGCCGATCAACAATATCGTCAGACCGGCACACGCAAGTCGGACACGCGACGGTATCGTCTGGAGGCTTGTTCCAAGCAACCCGCAGTAAAACAGAACGATCGCAAGTATTGACGGTCCTGCCACATGCCACTCGCCTCCCGGAATGCGGGCAGACCACTGTAGTGCCAGAACCATCAAGCCGAATAATTCCTCCATAGGTGAACCAAGGATCAAAGACTCGGCCCCCGTAATAATCGACCACAAGGCGACAAGCAACCCCAAAGGAACCAAAATGATACCGGTAAACGGAACGGCTATCAGGTTGGTGATGATTCCCATCCACGGGGCCTGATTGAAATAGAACGCAACCATGGGGAACGTAGCCATCGTCACAGCCCCGCTCATCGACAGCGCCATGAGCGCATGACGCATGAACCGGTATCTCAGCTGTCTATCGGTCTCTGCAGTATCGGCACCCCATGATTTCATGACCACGATCATTCTGACCATCACGAGTACGGACAGAAAAGAGAGTTGAAAGGAAATATCAAAGATCGCACGAGGATCGTGCAAGAGGATCGCCAAGAGGGCCACAGCCATCGCATGGCCCAGATGCCGTTCATACCCTAGCCACATTGCAATCATCGCCAGAGTAATCATGACGAGCGAACGCACGGTCGCTAACTCGGCTCCTGCCAGCAACGCATACAATGCGACAGCAGGCCAGGCGAACAGAATGGCAATCTTCGATGGCGTGACTGTTCGTGTGAGAGTCAACAAGAGAGTGGACGGCAGCACCAGAACGAGTCTTCTCACCAACCAAAAGGCCACGATGGCCACCAGCCCAAGATGTGACCCAGAGATCGAGAGCAGATGAACAGTTCCGGTCACCATGAACCAGTCTTGGAGCTCTTGTTCGAGATAGCCTCGTTCGCCAATGATCATGCCGAGAAATAGCCCACGTGCGGGTTGCTTCAATGTGTTGAGAGCTGCTGTACGTATCCTGGCCCTCCAATGATCGATCAGACCCCATAAGCTCCATAATCCAATTGGGTGCTCCGCACCTAACAAGGTCACCGCCTGCGCACCGGTCACGGTGGTTAGAAAGTCGATGCCCTGGCGCTCCGTATAGGCGGCATAGTCGAATCCACCCGGGTTCAACGACCCTCGTGGAGGGTGAAGTTTCCCCCGAAATGCAATACGGTCGCCGTGATAAAGCCTAAGACCCGGATCGCGCCACACCAGGCGTATGCGTCTCGATTCCGAATTTGTTCCGTCTGTTTGCACCAAGATCGTCTGACGTCCCATACCGTGCTGAACGGGAGCCATGACCCGACCAACGACTGAGGCTTGAACAGTTTCATGAAGAGGCGGCGACATCCGGGAAGACTCCGGTGCCGGAGTGGTGAGATTCCAGTACACGACTCCGAAGAGAAGGCTAGAATACAGGACGAGTGCTGAGCGTGAATCGATAGAACCGACTCGCTCGAGTAAGCTGAATCCAACGGCAATGCCTACCAACAGAATGATGATAGACAGTGGAAAAAATGAGAATTGTGCCCCACACAGAAGGCCGAAGACAAACATTGCCGTGAGGAACGGGAGCATGAGCTTCTCTCGTGTAGGGAGGAGGGAACACTCAGCCGATATGTTTTCGTACGACCCTGGCAAGATCCTCAGCCACTTCCTTGACCATGGTGGGCTGCTCTCCTTCCACCATGATCCGCAACAGCGGCTCAGTTCCTGAATATCTGATGAGGACTCGCCCACACCCGTTCAAACGACGTTCGCTCTCTTGGATGGCGCAATTGATGTCGGGAATCGATTCCAATCGTGGCTTCTTCGTGACATGCACGTTCACCAACACTTGAGGGACAGCGATCATCGCCTTGGCCAGTTCTGATAACGGCTTCTTGGTTCGCTTCACCAACGACAATATCTGCAAGGCCGAAATGAGGCCGTCGCCCGTGGTGTTATGGTCAAGGAAGATGAAGTGTCCCGATTGTTCTCCACCGAAGTTATAGCCTTCCGCCAACATTCGCTCGAGCAGATATCGATCGCCGACTGGCGTCCGAATCAACTTGACGCCCGCTTTCGACATCGACAGTTCCAGTCCAAAGTTGCTCATCACCGTTCCCACCAAGGTCTGCTTGGCTAAGAGTCCGTTTCGATGAAGATCCAGGGCCAATGCTGCCATCACATGATCACCATCGATGACCGTTCCTTGCTCACAGACAAAAACGGCCCGGTCGGCATCGCCGTCCAAAGCGATACCCAAGTCTGCTTTGTGATGGAGTACCGCATCCTGAAGAGGTTCGGGATGGACGGCACCGCAACCGGCATTGATATTCATCCCGTCCGGCTTATTGGCGATAACCTCAACCGTGGCTCCCAATTCCCTAAGAACCGTTGGAGCCACTTTGTAGGCCGCGCCATTCGCGCAATCTACGACAAGCTTGATCCCTTGAAAATCCAAGTCTTTCGGCAATGATCGCTTGGCAAATTCAATATAGCGCCCCTCTGCATCGTCGATGCGATAGGCTTTGCCGATGAGGTCTGCCGTCGGTCGAAGATGCCTGATCTCATCCGAGATGATGAGCTCTTCAATACGAGCCTCTACTTCGTCCGGAAGCTTGAAGCCATCGTTTGAAAAGAATTTGATTCCATTGTCCTGGTAAGGATTGTGTGACGCCGAGATAACTACTCCTGCATCCGCCCGTAGGCTCCTGGTCAAAAACGCGATGGCCGGTGTCGGCATCGGTCCGACTAACAGCACATCGACACCCATCGAGCAGATTCCCGCCATTAACGCGGATTCCAGCATATAACCAGAAATACGGGTATCTTTCCCGATGACAATCTGATGACGCCCCGCCCGTCGCATAAAGATATGTGCGGCAGCTCGTCCAAGCTGCATCGCCATCTCGCTGGTCATAGGATCGAGATTGGCAACTCCTCGGACGCCGTCGGTTCCAAATAATTTACGCATCATGCTCCTGTCCGCAAGATGACCAGCGTGGACTCAACGCTGCAGCCATCTTGACTACATCGATCATCATGGCAACATCATGGACACGCACGACGTGAGCGCCGCGATCGACTGCCAGAGCGACGGCTGCTGCCGTCCCCCATTCTCGATGATCAACGGATTTCCCGACAATGTGCCCGATAAACCCCTTCCGAGACAGGCCGACGAGTACAGGATGGTCCAGCACCGTCAAGGATCGCAGCTGCCTCAGAAGCTCCAGATTATGGTGCAACAGCTTACCAAAACCGAATCCTGGATCAAGCAGGATGTTCGTTCGCGCAATGCCGGCATGAAGGGCAGTCTCTATGCGTTCTTCTAGAAATTGCGACACTTCACTGACCACATTTGAATAGGACGGTGCTATTTGCATCGTTTGGGGAGTTCCCTGCATATGCATCAGGACGATGGCTGCGCCGGACCTGGCAATCACGGAAGCCATCTGTGGATCATGCCTCAAAGCACTGACATCGTTGATGATTGACGCTCCTGCATCCAACGCCTGCCGAGCCACTCGCGACTTAGTGGTATCGACTGAAATCGGAATCGTCACCCGGCTCGCCAGACCTTCAACGACCGGGATGACGTGAGCCAGTTCATCCTGCTCACTGACCGGGCTTGCGCCAGGCCGAGTTGATTCCCCTCCCACATCGATGATATCGGCTCCCTGTTCGATAAGTTCCAAGGCGTGAGCGAGCGCTCGTTCGGGTTTGATATACCGACCGCCATCGTAGAACGAATCAACCGTAACATTCACCACACCCATGACAAGCGGGCGCGTGGTGCAGTGAATTGTAGATCCTTTGGCCGAAAACCAATTTCGCACTGATGCGGCCTGTTGCGAGAGTTGTATCACTTATTCCGGCAGCTTCCAGTAATGAATGCAATATCCGAACGTAGGCCTTGCTCCAGAGCAACAGCGGACGGACCGATCGATAGCTTGCATAAGTTTTCTAACATAGCGGCTCCCCTACCACACGGGAGCCGCTGGATGATGTCTTCTAGGCGGGAACTGTTTGCGAGGAGGATTGCAACAGAATCTGATCGATTTCGGGTGCGTCGAGCACTTCTTTTTCAAGCAGAGCCTCCGCCAACGCCTTCAGGCTGGTCATTTGCTCAGTCAGCACCCGTTTAGCTCGTTCATAATTTTCCGTGACGAAGCGCTTGATCTCCAAATCGATTTCAAGCGCAACTTGATCACTGACATCTCGTTTAGTGGTAAAGTCTCGTCCGAGAAACACCGAATCTTCCTTTTGCCCAAAAGTCAAAGGCCCCAACTTCTCGCTCATACCCCATTCACACACCATTTTTCGGGCAAGATCCGTCGCTCGTTCAAGATCATTACCGGCCCCGGTGGTGACATGTTTGAAGACAAGCTCTTCGGCTACACGCCCACCCATAAGAATCGCCAACGTATTATAGAGAAACTCTTTGGAATAGTTATGTCGGTCATCGGTAGGCAACTGCATCGTGACACCGAGCGCCCGACCTCTGGGAATGATCGTCACTTTATGGACAGGATCGGTTCCTGGAAGGAGCTTCGCCATCAACGCGTGGCCAGCTTCGTGATAGGCCGTAACCCGCTTTTCTTCTTCAGTGAGAATCATACTCTTGCGCTCGGCACCCATCATGACCTTATCCTTGGCCATCTCAAAGTCGATGTTTTCGACTTCCTTCTTATTTTGACGAGCCGCCCACAGCGCCGCTTCGTTCACCAGGTTTTCCAAGTCTGCGCCGGAGAACCCAGGTGTCCCTCTGGCGATCTTTTCCAGCTCCACATTCGCGGCAATAGGAACCTTCTTCGTATGGACCTTCAAGATTTCCGAACGACCTTTGAGGTCCGGACGATTCACCACCACCTGCCGATCAAATCGCCCCGGTCTCAGCAAAGCAGGGTCAAGCACATCTGGCCGGTTGGTCGCCGCGACTAAGATAACTCCCTCCGTTGTGTCGAAGCCGTCCATTTCGACCAACAACTGATTAAGGGTTTGTTCACGCTCATCGTGACCACCGCCGAGCCCCGCGCCCCGCAATCGTCCAACCGCGTCAATTTCGTCGATAAAAATAATGCATGGGGCATGTTTCTTCCCTTGTTCAAACAAATCACGCACCCGCGAGGCCCCGACGCCGACAAACATCTCTACGAAATCCGATCCACTGATGCTGAAGAATGGCACCCCGGCTTCTCCGGCAATAGCCTTTGCGAGCAAGGTTTTTCCCGTTCCTGGAGGGCCGACAACGAGTACGCCCTTCGGGATGCGCCCACCGAGCTTCTGAAATTTACGAGGGTCTTTCAGGAATTCAATGATTTCAAGCACTTCCTCTTTTGCCTCATCGACGCCGGCTACGTCCGAGAATGTAACTTTCTTTCGTTCCTCCGTCAGCATACGGGCACGGCTCTTCCCGAAAGACAGAGCTTTGTTGCCTCCAATTTGCATCTGACGCATCAGGAAAAACCAGAGGCCCAGGAAAAGGATAAATGGCCCCCACGTGACGAGGAACGTGATATACCACGGGCTCTCATCAGGCGGTTTGACCTCAATCTGAACGTCTTTTTCGCGAAGGACTTTGACAAGGTCGGGATAATCGGCCGAATAAGTACGGATACGAGTCTTATCCTTCAGGACCCCGCTGATATGATTACCTTTGATAATGACCTTTTCAAAATCACCCTTGTCGAGCTTAGCCATAAAATCGCTAAATATGACTTCTTCTTCAGGTGCGTGAGTCGGAACACTGAACAGATTGAACAGGAGAATCATGAACAAGCCGACCACCACCCAGAAGAGCAAGTTCTTGACCCGGGAATTCATCCAGTTCTCCTTCGCGACAACGTTGGATGTAACATATTCATAATCCGTGGTGATGTTAACATAGCCTTGCGCAACTTGACAACAGCTCCTTGGAAAACTCTATTCCTGCTGCTGATTCAGCTGATCGAGAACCGCGAGGTACGGAAGGTTCCGGTATTTTTGTTGGAAATCGAGTCCGTATCCGACGACGTACTGGTTCGGAATTCTGAACCCGACGTACTGCACATGCACATTGACGACGCGGCGCTCCGGTTTACTCAGCAAGGTACAGATCTTGATGCTTCTCGGTTTCCGTTTAGCCAACACTTTTGTGAGATATTGAACGGTCAATCCTGAATCGACGATGTCCTCGACCAGCAGTACGTCTCTGTCTTTGATTTTTTCGGTCAGCTCGGTCACCAGCTTGACCTTCCCGGACGTCTTCGCCTGTGTTCCGTAGCTTGTCACAATGATAAAATCTACCTGCACGGGAATACGGATCGCTCGTGCCAAATCAGCAAAAAACGCAAAAGCTCCCTTTAAGACTCCAACGAGTACAAGATCTTTGCCTGCATAGTCTGCGCTGATCTGTCTGCCCAGCTCACGGATACGGCTTCTCATTTGCTCCTGGGTCACGATCGGGCGTCCGAACATACGTTCCATCTCACTCAGTCCCTTTCCATTGGAGGTATATTATCAGCGGTGAAGCCCAAACAGCGTTCCGTTTGGGACGTGGGTACCCAGCGGTCATCTTGCCGATAACCGACGATCCACAGGATTCCTTCCGGAGCCACCACCAGGGGAATGCGCGATCTGGCCGCACTTGGTATCTTCAAATCCGTAAAAAAATCCTGCAACTTCTTCGAATGTCCTCTCATACCAGAAGGATAAAATCGGTCCCCCGGCAACCAGTTCCGCACAGTCAGCGGTTGAGACACCCGATCGGCATCCACTAGAATCTGATCCTTTCCCAGAGAAGTACAAATCTGAGTGTGTGCCCGCTGTTGTACTCGAAGTCGTTGACCAGTTTCAGGCCAGATCAGCTCTCCTGGTACAGACAAGAATTCCTGACGTCCGCTGCGCGGCGGCCGAATAGAGGAGCTTTCTCGGGCTTGAAGCGGAACAAATTGCAGACGTCGATCATCTATCACAACGCGCCCTCCCCTCACATCGAGACCGGAACCAGATTTTCTCGTTGAGGTCAGCCGAATGATGCGATCCACCGTTCGGAGACTGGGTGAGCGAAATTGGTCATCATTCTGCCGAAAGAGATTTCTAACGCACCGCCGTTGAAGGGCGTGTGGAAGGTCAAGAAGAAACCGGCGATCGATTGTCCACTCTCCGGCAGATCCTCGTTTCACGGCAGAACAGGACAAGGCATCAACCTGCTGATCCAAACAACGATCATCTTCTCTGCAGATCTCCGCAAGTTGGCAGAGCGCATCGACGCTCGAAGGGACCAGCTGATTCAAAATTGGAATGACCTCTCTTCTCACTCGGTTCCGCAAGTAACGCGGTTGGACATTGCTGGAGTCTTCCCGAAATGACAACCCTGCCGTGCGAAGATATAATAGAATTTCTTGCCGCTTGGTGTCGTACAAAGGTCGAATAACCTTATTATCGCGAAACGCCGGCATCCCGGAAAGACCGGTAAGTCCGGCACCACGAAGCATCCATAGCAAGACCGTCTCGGCTTGATCGTCTGCCGTATGGCCTATGGCGACACGGTCCGCCCCGCATTTCTCGGCAATCTCCTGCATCACCCGATAACGGAGGTCACGAGCCTCAGCTTGCAGTGATGCCTTGCGACCGCCGGCGTCAATTCCAACCCGTCGCACATGGAGAGGAACGCCAAGCCTTTGACAAAACTCCTCCACAAATTTTTGATCCCCCTCGGACTCGGCTCCCCGCAGTCCATAGTTGCAATGAACGGCGGTTAGCGTCAGCTTCCAACCTGACCGGAGACGATGCAGAATCGATAACAGTGCGACGGAGTCGGGGCCGCCTGAGACGGCGACTATTATGTGCTGCCCACGTTGGAAGAGGTTTCTGGACCGAACCGTTCGCACAACCCGATGCAAGAGCGGGGGCCAGACCACTTTATTGGGGGATCTGTCTAAAGTCGGTGGCAACGATTCATCATTCTCTGATTGTTTCATGATATCGACGCAGGACACTCTTCGCAGAATCCATGTCGGCCGCGATTTGTCGGCTCAGAGCTTCTTCGCTCTCAAACTGAGCATCCCCTCGAATACGAGAAATAAACTCAACAGTGAGGGTTCGTCCATATAATTCGTGCATCCCGTCCAGGATGGATACTTCCAATCCTCGCTCACCTCCATCAAAGGTCGGTCTTGTGCCGATGTAGGCGACCGAATCATGCCGCTCCTCATCCATGGTCGTCACAGAGGCATAAATTCCGTCGGCGGGAGCGACGCGGTCCGGAGGCAGTCGAAGATTAGCGGTCGGGCATCCTAATGTTCGTCCCCTCCCCTCGCCGGGAGATACGATTCCGCTCAAAGCATAATATCGCCCAAGCAAGACAGCCGCTTGATCGACCTGCCCGGCCATAATGAGCTGTCTAATTCTGGTTGAGCTGACCACTCGTCCCTCGACCATCACAGGAGGAATCGGATGGACAACGAAACCGAATCGTTTGCCGAGCGAGATCAAATCGCTGATCTGTCCCGTTCGCTTGTGTCCAAAAACAAAGTGTTGTCCAACAAAAACCTCTTTCAACCCGAGCTTTTTGGAAACGACCTGTTCAGCGAACACCTCCGGAGAAAGTGAAGCAAATGTTTGACTGAACTCCAGAAAGATTACTTCATCGATTCCGGCTTGTTCAAAAAGAGCACGCTTCTCTTCCACATCCGTCAAGAACCGGAGATCCACGTGAGGCGCAAGAATTTTCACCGGGTGAGGATCGAACGTCAGGACGAGAGCCGTTCCCTTGGCACGACGTGCCGTTTCAGCCACCTGTTTCAAAAGCGCACGATGACCGAGATGATGCCCGTCGAAATTCCCGATGGTGCCCACCGGATACGGCCGCACGACCTCGTCCCAATACCCGCGGGTCACTTTCATCGTTGGTCAATGAAGCAGCTTGACGGCATCTTTCGCAAAGTATGACAGGATCAAATCGGCTCCCGCCCGTTTGATCGCCAACAGCGATTCCATCATGGCACGTGACTCATCGAGCCACCCCGCCCGTGCGGCCGCCTTAATCATACTGTACTCGCCGCTCACCTGATACGCCGCTAGTGGGAGAAGGGTACGAGCACGGGCCATCGCAATGATGTCCAGGTAAGGCAGCGCCGGCTTGACCATCACAATATCGGCGCCTTCTTCGACATCGAGCTCGATCTCGCGTAGCGCTTCGCGCGCATTAGCCGGATCCATTTGATAGGACTGTCGGTCACCAAATTGAGGGCTGGAATAGGCCGCATCCCGAAACGGCGCATAGAAACAGGAGGAGAACTTGGCGGCATAGGCCAGAATCGGCAGATCAGAGAATCCAGCGTGATCCAATTCGCCTCTGATCGCAGCGACACGACCATCCATCATGTCCGACGGTGCGACCATATCGGCTCCAGCCTCGGCATGAGTGCGGGCCATCACTGTGAGACACTCGAGTGTCTCATCATTGAGGATTTTTCCATCCTTGACGATTCCGCAATGTCCATGGTCGGTATACTCATCAATACACACATCCGTAATCACCAACAATCCCGGCACCTCTCGCTTAACGGCTCTGATCGCCCGTTGCACAATGCCGTTCGGGTCCAACCCAGAACTGCCTCGCTCGTCTTTGTGTGCCGGTATACCAAATAGAATGATGGCCGGAATACCCAAAGCCTGAATCTCTCCCGCCTCTTTGACCAACAGATCGATGGAAAGCCGAAATTGGCCCGGCATCGACGCAATCTCTTCGCGGCGCTCTTGCCCCTCGACCACAAACAACGGATAGATAAAATCCGCTGGTGAGAGAGTCGTTTCACGTACCATCCGTCGTAAGGCATCATGGTGCCGCAGGCGACGGAGACGCTGGATCGGAAACCCCATAGCCCACCTTACTTTCGCGGCAGGTTCGTCAAGAACACGACGAGGTCACGGACCGAGATGATCCCGACCAATTTCCCGTCGCGTGTGACTCCCAAGTGCCGCAGATGGGACTGCGCCATGAGATCGTTCGCATCCAGCAACGTCTTGTTCTCTTCGATCGTCATGATCGGCGCCGACATGATTTGCTCGACCGTGGTCTTCGTGGCATCGGCCCCGGCGGCAACCACCCGGCGCATCATGTCCGTGTCCGTGATGATGCCGATGATTTCACGGTCGTTGGTCACGAACAAACTTCCGATCCCACGATCGCGCATGATGCGGGCGGCTGTCTGTGTGTCGGTATCGCGGGGTACCGTCACGAATTTTTCTCGGGGAATCATGAACGACTTTACAGGGACCATCTCACCCTCCCTTCTTGTATAGGACCATCGTACATCTTGCGCACGCTCATCACTGCAGCGCCGCGGTGGCGACCTGCTCACGGTTTTCATCATAATGGCGGGCGATCGCATCCACCAATGCGGGAATCGTATTCTCACTCGGCATGATCGAGACCGTCAAACCATATTCTGCCGCGGTCTTGGCCGTGATGGGCCCGATGCAAGCAATTTTGACGGATTGCAAGAGCGGCCTCACCGCATCTATACCGCCAAGCATCGCGACAAAGTTGCGAACCGTGGAAGAACTTGCAAAGGTGACGACATGAATCCGATGATCCATAAGCTCTTGTCGCCATCCACCGGAATCTTGGTCGGAGATGAGTGTGCGATATACGGCGACGACTGCGACGTGCGCACCGGCAGCACGAAGCTCGTCCGGCAAGAGCTCCCTGGCCACTTCCGCCCGAGGGATTAGGATGCGGGAATTTGTTATATCTTGCCGATTCAGTGCGGCTAACACACCTTCGGCCTGATACTCTGCTGGCATGACATCCGCTCTGATACCGAACCGTTCCAGTTCCTGAGCCGTCCGAGGGCCGATACAGCAAATCCCCCGCCCCGCCAGGCAGCGTGCGTCAAGCCCTTTTGCCCATAATCGAGTCATAAAACGGTCCACACCATTGACGCTGGTAAAAATTATCCAGTTATACGTCCCAATCTCAGAGATCGCCTGATCGACAGGGGCCCAATCCAGCGGAGGAACGATCTTGATCGTCGGAGCCTCGATCGGTTCAGCTCCATAACCTGCCAATCGGTCAGCCAACTCGCCGGCCTGTTCTTTCGCCCGCGTCATGAGCACCCGTTTCCCGAACAGTGGACGCCGTTCGAACCAGTTCAGTTGCGGTCTGAGCCGAACGACATCTCCCACCACGATAACCGTCGGCGGCTCCATCTGTGCAGCCTCGGCTTTTTCCACAATATCGGCCAATGTACCGACGACGGTCTGCTGTGAGACTCTCGTTCCCCACCGGATGATCGCCACGGGAGTGGATTCTGCTAGCCCTTCAGCTATTAGGGTTGCAGCAATCGTCGAAAGATTCTTCATGCCCATCAGAAAGACCAAGGTACCGTGACTCGTCGCCAATTTTGACCAGTTCAAGGCCGTGGAAGGCTTCTCGGGATCTTCATGTCCGGTAACAATCGTCAGCGTCGATGCCAATGTCCGATGAGTCACCGGAATACCGGCATAGGCTGGGGCGGCAACCGCAGCGGTCACCCCGGGAACGACTTCGAATTCAATCCCAGCCGAGGCAAGCACTTCCGCTTCTTCTCCTCCTCGCCCAAAGACAAACGGATCGCCTCCCTTCAACCGCACGACCACGTCGCCTGCTCTGGCTCGTTCAATCAGGAGACGATTGATGGCCTCTTGCTCGGGGTATTTTCCTTTACCCCTCCGTCCGACATAGATTCGCTCAGCTCGGTCCTGGGCATAGGCAAGCAGGGCAGGATTAGCGAGATAATCGTAGAGAACCACGTCAGCTTGCTCAAGGCACTGTTTTCCTCGAAGGGTCAAGAGCCCGGGATCTCCTGGGCCGGCTCCGACTAAAAAAACCTTTCCTTTGTTTCGTCGTACCATGTTCACGCTGATCCGTAAATCTCCCGCAGAATTTTATCCCCGCCCCGAGTCAGCAATCGTTCAGCCAATTGCACACCCAGAGCGTGAGCCTGCTGATGGGTGCCCTCAACCTGATCGCGAATGACGGTCTTCCCATCCACACTGGCGACAAGACCATCTAACACCAGTTGCGCTCCAGACAGGATGGCGTGGGCTGCAATGGGCACCTGACAGCCCCCCTCGAGGCGGTGCAAGAAGGCCCGTTCTGCCGTCACCGTCGTATGGGTCGGCTGATGATTGAGTCGGGATAAGACGGAACGCACGAACACATCATTGGCCCGACCTTCGATCCCGAGCGCTCCCTGTCCGATCGCAGGCAAACTGAGAATGGGGGGAAGATATTCCGTGATGGTGTGACCCCACCCTAACCGATGCAGACCGGCAGCGGCTAAGACGATGGCATCGAACTGTCCTTCTTTGAGTTTCCTCAATCGCGTGTCCAGGTTGCCTCGCAGCATCGCGATCGTTAGATCTGGCCTGGCCTGTAACAGTTGCGCCTGGCGTCGAAGACTCGCCGTCCCGATCGTAGCTCCTTGTGGGAGATCAGGAAATGCACGCCCTTCACGACTGATTAAGGCATCGCGGGCATCCTCTCGCTGAGGCACACAGAGAATTTCCAACCCTTCAGGCAATTGCGCCGGAACATCCTTCATGCTGTGCACGGCGAAATCGATCTCACCGGCAAGCAACGCGTCCTCAATTTCCTTGACGAATAGGCCTTTCCCCCCGATTCTTGCCAACGGCACATCGACGATCTTGTCGCCGGATGTCTGAATTTTCTTGAGCACGACTCGGACTTCCGGCACTGCGTCCTGAACCTTGCATTGGAACCATTCGCTCTGGCAGAGCGCCAATTTACTTCCCCTCGTCCCAAGAACCAAGGTTGAGCGTTGGCCGTTCGGTATGGACACGTTGGGATTCTTTCGTTATCCGCCGGTCAGCGGACTTGTTTAGGGATTGACGTTTCTTGAGCCGGATCCTCGGTACCCGATTCCGTCGCGCTCCCGGTCTGATAACGCGGCGACTCTGTATAGGTTTCGATCGGTTGAACGGACGGCGGTTGCCCGTCAAGAGAGAAAAATCGACGGGCTGCTTCGACGAACGCCGGACCGCTCGAAGAATTGACTTCGGCCTTGAGAGTGACCATTGTGCGATGAATCAATTTGTTGACGATCGAGGAGGCAAGGCCTTCCACCACTTCGCGGTCTTGCGGAGACAGATGCGGCAATCGCGCGAGCACTTTGTCGACCTCCGCCCGCTTCACGTCGTCGACGCGGTTCCTAAGTGCGACGATCGTCGGCGTGACCTCCAAGGATTTCATCCAGTCAACCATGGTGGTCACTTCTTCCAACACCATCTTCTCGGCCTTCTCCGCCTCCTGGAGTCGCTCCGCTCGATTCTGTTCGACTCGATGCTTCAGGTCATCAATATCGAAAAGAAACGCATTGTCGACATGGCGAACAGATGGGTCGATGTTTCGCGGGACGGAAATATCGATCAAGAACATCGGGCGATTCATTCGCTCCTGGACCGCCCGTTCCACGTCCTCGGCGTCGAGGATATAGTGCGCCGCACCGGTGGAGACCAGGACAATGTCGGCTGAAGCCATATCGTCCTTGAACTGATCGAACGGGACCGGAATGCCACCGAACTTGGCGGCAAGATCGACGGCATGCTGTGCGGTCCTCGTCGTGATGCGCACGTGTTCCACCCCGTGAGCCATTAAATGCCGCGCCGCCAATTTGGCCATCTCACCTGCACCGACCAACAACACTGTTTTCTCGTGGAGGTTTGAAAAAATCTTCTTGGCCAGCTCGACGGCGGCAGAACTGACCGACACCGCCATTTCTGAAATTTTCGTTTCGGTGCGCACGCGTTTGGCGACGGAAATGGCCTTCTTGACGACCTTGTTCATGATCACACCGGTCGCCTTATGAGCCAGCGCCACTTCAAACGCATCTTTGAGTTGCCCCAGGATTTGCGATTCCCCGATGATCATAGAATCGAGGCTGGCCGCGACCCGGAACAAGTGACCGATGGCGCGATCTCCGGTATGCCAATAGAGGTGCGGGGTCAACTGTTCGGAAGACAACGACAGATGGGTGTCGGCGAGAAACTCCTGGATACGTCCATATCCGGCTTCAATATCGTCGACAACCGAGTAGACCTCCACCCGATTACAAGTCGAAAGGAGGACGCCTTCCTTGATACCGGGATACGAACACAGACGAGTGAGGGCTTCGCCAAGACGGCTTTCGGGAACCGCCACTCTCTCTCGAATCTCGACCGGAGCCGTCTTGTGACTTAACCCTACGACGATCAAATGCATGGGACTATCAGACGCATGTTACGACAACGCACCATGTCCTTTCAGGACGACGCCGACCAACGTGAGAATCACACAGGCAAACCCGATCACCGTGAGATAGGCCGCGCGTTTCGCCCTCCACCCGATGGTCAGTCTTCCAAGCAAGACGATGAAATAGAAGAGCCAAGTGACGATCGCCCAGGTTTGTTCGGGATTCCAACTAACATAGGACCCGCGGGCAAATTGGGCCGAGATGGCCCCTGTCACGATTCCCAGCGTGAGTAAAGGAAACCCCAACACGATGGATTGTTGGTTGAGGTGATCGAGAAAGTCGAGCGCAGGGAGTTTGCTGTAGAGCACGTTGAACTGTTTCGACTTGAGGAGTCGGTCCTGGATCAGGTACATCACCCCCGCAACAAACGCCACGGTAAATCCCACTGTGCCCAGCATGCTGAGCGTGACATGAAACCACAGGGTCTTGAACACCGGCTGGAATGTGGGCTCTGTGTCCGGAAGGGCCGCGGCCGAGACCAGGGAAATCACGGCCAAGGGAACCATAAAGGACCCCAGCACATGGATCCGATGACGGAGCTCGACCACTAGGAGTACGAGAATGATCATCCACGCGAAAAAGGATAGCGCTTCGGAAAAGCTGGGCGGTGCCGATGATGAGGCAGCAAACATTCTTACGCCGAGAAAGAACGTGTGGGAAGCAAAGCCCATGGCTGTCAGCCCCAATGATACCTGGGACAAGGCTTCTGAGCGTCGCAGAGAATAGGAGAGAAACGACACCGTAGCTACGGTGTACAGGACCAACGTAATCATGAAACAGACGACCGCCATCGGGAACGCCCCTGAGATGTCTCTGTAACCAAACGTCAACGAGATAAGTGGGAAATTATATCGATGCCGACCAAACGGAGTCAACAAAACCCAGGAGCTTCAAGGACTTCTGTGAGTCCGCCCGATCGAACAGGAACGCTCTATGTCGTTGCCGTCTCCATCGGTCATCCCGATGATCTGACCGTCCGTGCCGTTCAGGTCCTGAGGACAGTGGCTCTCATCTCGTCGGAAAATCCGAAGATGACGCAGCAACTCCTCGCACACCATCATATTCAAGGGACAGTGACGAGTTACGGCCCCACGAATTTGAAAGAGAAAGTCTCGGTTCTGCTGCAACGCTTACAACAGGGGACTGACATCGCCCTGGTCTCTGATTGCGGATCTCCCCTGGTGGTCGATCCAGGTCACCTCCTCGTCGCCGCAGCGCATGCACATAGAATCCCGGTAATTCCCATACCCGGCCCTTCAGCAGTCATTGCTGCCCTCACCGCCGCAGGCCTACCTTGCGACTCGTTCTATTTTCTTGGGTATCTGCCGAGCAGGCCCTCCTTCCTCACCCGCCGCCTTCTTGATGCAGTGAAGAGAGAAGTTCCCACTGTGGTGTTTTGCACGATGGACTCACTCACCCATGCGGTTCAGACCCTTGCGACTATCGCGCCCCGACGTGTTGTCGTGTTGGCGTGTGACCTGACAAGGCCGAGCGAGCGTATTATTCGGGGGACATCACTTCGCATAAGCCAGAGCCTACCCGACATGCAGGGGAAAGACATTACGATGATTCTTGCGGGGAAAAACCGGGGCGGGCGGAACAAGAAAACAAGAAGCGTCTAGTCGCTATCCTCCCGACGAATTAAAACCCGATAGGCTTGATCCACTCGTTCTTGTGCCAATACCGTATGTCCTTCATTCTCTACGCTGCGCGGCACGTTCCGGATTGGGTCGCCGTCATCCAACAAGACGGATAGAACTTCGCCTTCCTTCATCCTTTCCAGCTGAAGCTTCGTCTTCACGAAGTTGTAGGGACAAATTACCCCCCGGAGATCAAGCTCGATCACCGGCGCATTTTGACGCTCGTTCATCGTACTCACTGTACCCACCCGCACGAAGTGGAAAAACTTGCCTGAGCGACTACGTTATCAACGATCAAAGAATTCGGCAAGCCGTGACGAAGTCCATAAAGAAAAAGGGGCAGCTCCCTGCTGCCCCTTGTCCATTTTTCAGACGCGACTATGGTCCTACTGCATGCCCTTCACAAGATTCGGCTTCGTCATATCCGTTCCATAATCAGACTTTGTTTGGCTTTGATAGCCCCACCCCGGCTGAGGTTCGCAATTCCAACAAGGCGCTGAGGCGGTGTATTCACCGATGGTGGTATCAACGATACCGGTAATCTTTCCGGGAAGAACCGCACCGGGAACACCACCCGTCACACCACCGCCGTCCACGACTATTGCGCGATCATTGGTTGGATCAGGCCGCTGCCCAAGTCCGCCGAACCCCTTCCTAGTCGCGACAATATTCGTGACTGAAACCTCGACGACCAATTTCTTGCCTGTTCCGTATGGTTGATCCCGCGTCGTTTCCTCCATGACCTGAGCAGTGATCTCATCCCCGACATTCAGCTCGCGGATTGCCTGCATATTGGATCGATCCGTGAGGTATAACGTTACGACGGTACGAGCACCATACCCAGCCTTCCCTTCCTGACCTTCGTCTTGCAACCTACCTGCTCCGCCTGTTTCAACCATGAGCCTACGCTGCGGCAAATCGAGTGCAAAAATGCGGCCCATCACGGTCTCGGGCTGCGAGAGCCGATCGAGAAAAGCATTGCGGTCGAACGCCTGAACACGGTTCGCATTGCCGGACACGTCGCCGACGCTGGTTCCAACACCCAGCGATGACCCACCAGATGACTGCTGTAGTCGCTCTTGAGCCACTGCAACGTTCATAGAGCCGACGACAAGGATTGCGGCTCCCACTGCCAACACGTTACGCATGTGCTGCCTCCTTAAAAAAGAAGTAAGTGAAGAAGAAATCTGGTTTTCCCATACGCCGTGACAATTGATGTGTCTTAATCTTGTAGTGAAACTCGTGATCCTTTCGCCTTCCAATTTTGATGTTGGTTCTAGGCTAATGGCTTGGCCCTGTCAAGAGGGTGCCCCACCTTACATGAGGTACCACTTGTGGTGCCCGGAGGGAGGGTCGAACTCCCACTCTCTTGCGAGAACCGGATTTTGAGTCCGTAGGACTCACCCTCTCCTACCCTGTCTATCTATCTTCATTCTGTAAGATCGGTAACTTACACACTTCGAGCCGTGATCTCAAGAACCGATTCGGACACATGCCGACCGATGACTACGGGACCAATTACAGGACAACAGAGTGGTCATGGAGAATTTATGGTGCGGTTGCAGGATGCTCCAACGTGTGGACGATGTTCTTAGGGAAGGTCTGATTTATTCTGAATTTCGATCACGGGCCAGTCGAATATCAGGTATGTTGAGAGTTCGTTGGCAACAAAACGGAATTAATCAGACCTTTCTTAGTAAGTTCTTGGAGCGCACGCTCTCCTCTGCCCATGCATCAGATGAAGTCTTTCATTGATGAAAGTTCTGGCAAATTACCCACCCCCCAACCTCGTTTAGATGTTTCAGGATGGCAATGGGCGAAATTGTTACGCACCTTGTTCACGGCTTTTAGATCTGCGGCGCACGAATCAGAAATGAGCCGTACTGCTTTCGCGAGTTCAATACGATTGTTGAAGTGTACTCGACCAACAACTTTTTCAACTTCATCTGGGTCCGGTAACGTTCGAGGATCGGAAAATCGTGCAGAGAGGAGCGCTGTAACTGCACGGTCAAGCAGTAAATGCATGGTGAGCAGCGCCGCGAGGCGGTCAGCAGCCATCATCACTATGCAGACGACCAAGGTTCGTTTGGCGAAGCCCTGAAGCAGTTGCGGGAAGACCTGATCGTGAAGCAAGGCGGCAAGGAGACCATCACTCCCGCTGAACTCATGACGATTGAGGAGCTGGTATTTGCGCACATGCTGATGATGTCGGCAGGCCGTTTCATCGGTGAGCAGGGATCGCCTGTCAATAAAAGCCGTCGCGCATTGTTTCCCATCGTCGGCCAATGGTTGACCTTATTTCGGGAAGTGCGAGAGACCGCAAAGGATCTGAATGTTCTGAGGAAGGACCGACCGAAGCCCGAACCACTCACGGTGAATTACTATCTGACCAACGGGAAGGCCAAGACGAGCGCGAACTCCTCATACCCCTCCGCTGTTGCTGCAAGGAGACGAACAGCTTCAGCGAGAATGCGAGATCGTCATTCCTGGGTATTTTTTCGAGCTGAGAAAATGGTAGTGAAGCCGATTCAGTCCTACAAGACTGCCTGGGATCGTGCAAGAATGAAGGCAGGACTTCCGTATAAGTGGGTCCATAACTTTCGACGCTCAGGCGTCCCATCTCTCCGACAGGCAGGTGTCCCGGAAAGTGTGGCCCAGGCCCTCACCGGACACAAAACACCGAGCGTGTTCAGACGGTATGACATTGTAGGCGTGAAAGACTTGAGTGTGGGAGTGGAGAAACTGGCGGTCTTCCATGTCCAGCAGGCTGCACTACGGGACAATTACAGGACAGTAACGCCGCTTCCTGTTCCGACTAAGAAGGAGCAGCATGGCTCAGTGCTTGACCTACCTGGTGCCCGGAGGGAGGGTCGAACTCCCACTCTCTTGCGAGAACCGGATTTTGAG
>JBBIKN010000064.1:0-19604 GCA_037445435.1 Nitrospira sp.
CACGTAGATGATCCCGCTGAGCACCGGCCGATCATCCACTCGCGGAATGCCGTGCGAGACCGGGAAATACGGTTTGATCCTGTTCAACTGCTCCCTGGTCAACAGAAACACGTCACTCATGGCCACCTCCCAGCCAGAGTGAAGCACATCTCGGTTCCCGAGGGAATGCTAAAACTTAATGAGTCCTGAGCCTAGGAATTTGATTTGACCGTCTGTGAGGAATCTGAATCAGCTGATTGCCCCTCGGCACTTTCGGTAGGCTTTTCTTCTTCCGGCACGTCGAACCATTGGACCAACATCTCTTCCCACCAGGCCTGAGTTACGTCTTCACCGGGGTCCGTGCCCAGGAATGCCACATCCTCTTTTCTAACTGACGACCCGACAAGCTGAGGCTGGAATTTTGCTCGATTGATGACTTCTTTCGTGGCATAGCCGCCGATGATCCAGGAGTCCGGATCGGCGCGGCGGGACTTGTAAGCTTTCAAGCCGAGCTTGAGATACATGAAGATCTGCTGCTGGATCGGATCGGCCACGCCGGACTGTGGCAGACTGAGGGTTTTCTCGATGGGCTTTCGCCAATGCCGATCATCGTACCGTGACGTGATCAGCTGCAGCATTTTCTTTCCAAGCTCGGCGTCAAGCGGCATGGGAGAGGATCTGGTTCGTGGTTACTTGCGGCTGTACAGGCCGGTGAACGAGGCCTTGGCCAGGGCATTCTGGTTGAGATAGTAGCCGACCATTGCGCCGGATGCCTCAGGCTTCAATGGCAATTGGTCCACCTTCAATGCAAACGCCGTAAAGATGTATCGATGCGGCTTATGGCCCGGAGGAGGACAGGGTCCACCGTATCCGGGCTGGCCAAAGTCCGTCATGCTTTGCACGCTGCGTTGCGGAGCACCGGGACCGTCCGGCTTTCCCGCATCGGCGGCAAGCGCCGTAATATCAGAAGGAATATTGAAGATGACCCAGTGCCACCAGCCGCTACCGGTCGGCGCATCGGGATCATAGACCGTCACGGCAAAGCTCTTAGTTCCTTTCGGAGCGTTGGTCCAGCGCAATTCAGGGGACACATTGTCGCCGGTACATCCGAATCCGTTGAAGACATGCGCCTTGCCGATCGTGCCCTTATGCTTGATGGTCGGGCTGGCGAGCTGAAAATCGGCCGCAGCGCTGATACCGGGGAGGAGTGCGATGGCGAACAGAATGCTGCACCGAGTAGCTCTCATAGCTCGCCTCTCTCTTCTTTGCAGGAAATTCTCTCTGAACAGGGTTTCGAGTCGCTTATGCATCTCTCAATAACAGGCTAGCCGAGATGTTGCTTGAAGAAGGCCTTGGCTCTGGTCCAGGCGTCCTTCGCTGCATCCGGCCGATACACGGATGGGTCGGTGTCTCGGAAAAATGCATGAGGTGCGCCAGGATAGGTCTTGATCTCGCCGGTTTTTCCATACTTCTTCAACGCCGCTGCCAGCCGCTGGACATCCGCCTTGGTGATCCACCCATCGTCTTCACCATAGAAGTACAGCACCGGACAAGCCAGCTTCTGAATCGGCGTATCAGGATTGGGCACTTGGCCGTAGAACGGCACGGCCGCTTTGATCTCTGGGTTGACGCAGGGCAACATCAGTGCATACGAACCGCCCATGCAGAAACCGGTGACGCCGATCCTTGTTATGTCAACCTCCGGGACCGATTTAAGATACATCACCGTGGCATTCAAATCGGCGAGGCCCTCTTCCTGTTTCAGTGTATTCATAAGTTTGCCGGCTTCGCCCGCATCCGTCGTAAGGGCGTGTCCTAGACGCGAATAGAGATCCGGAGCGATCGCGACGTACCCCTCTGCTGCATACCGTTTCGCGATATCCTTGATATGGTCCGTGAGTCCCCACCATTCTTGGACCACGATGATGGCCGGCCGTTTGCCCTTGATTTGCGGAGCCGCTACGAACGCCCGCATCGTCACCACTTTCCCGCTCGGATACTGAACAGTCGTTTCTCGGATTGATTCAGCCATGCGTCACCTCGTCTGATTAGAGCATATGACTGATAGCCGATGCCACAAGCACTGCTTCACTTTTCAATTTCGGACTATATGCCATACGCCATAGGCTCTCAATTTCCGGCTACCATCATCTCGGAAATCTTGAGCGTCGGGCTCGCAATCCGTCCCCGAAACACGAGATCATTCCCAATCACTTCGATATCGTTGAACATTTGCTTGAGATTTCCGGCGATGGTGATTTCTTCGACGGGATAGGCTAATTCGCCACGTTCAATCCAGAACCCGCAGGCGCCTCGTGAATAATCGCCGGTCACCATGTTGATTCCGAACCCGATCAACTCAGTGACATAGAGCCCTTCCTTGACGGAGCCGATAATTTCCTGCGGACCCTTCAATCCGGGGACGAGATAAAAATTCGTCGGGCCGACGGAAGGACTCTCACCCACGCTCCGCGACGCGTTGCCGGTCGAGGGCAACCCCAGCTTCTTTCCGGAATAGGTGTCGAGCAGATAACTCTTCAGCACACCACGCTCCACGATCGTATTTTTCCGCGTGGCCAACCCTTCGCCGTCAAACGGGCGAGATCCAAGACCGCCGACCATCCGGCCGTCGTCGTACACGGTTATCAGATCGGACGCAATCTTCTGGCCAAGTTTATCGAGAAGAAACGAGGCTCGTTTGTAGAGTCCGTAGCCGGATACTGCGCTGCATAAGTTTGCCAACAGGCTCCCCGCCGTCTCCTGGTCGAACACCACCGGGACGCGCTTGGTCGCCACCTTGCGCGCTCCCAGTCTTCGAACAGCTCGCCTGGCCGCCTCCTGGCCGATCGATTCCGCGGATGCCAACCGCGCAAACTTGCGCTGCACTTCGTACCACGCGTCCCGCTGCATGGCGCCGGTTTCAGATTCGGTCGCAATGGGGGAGACGGACAGTGAGAAGTTGGAACTCTTGTAGGAGCCGACGAACCCATGGCTGTTCGCCAGCACCACTCGTCCCGACGACGAATCGAACTCTGCACCTTCCGAGTTCGTAATGCGTGGATCGGCGGCAAATGCCGCGGCTTCTCCCCGCCTGGCCCAGTCGATCTGCGTTTCCGTATCGAGCACGGTCTCATCATACAGATCGAGATTCGGTTGCTCTGTGGCCATCTGAGCCGCATCCGGCAACCCTGATACGTCGTCCTCAACCACCGCCCTGGCCAAGGTGCAGGTGTCTGCAACGAGCCGCTCAAGGGACTCGTGCGAGAAATCGGATGTGGACGTCGTCGCCGATCGCTTGCCGATGAAGACCCGCAATCCTAACCGCTTTTCTCTCGCCTTCGTCAATCGATCGACCGTCCCGACCCGCACTTGAACCGAAAGGGTCTCGCCATCGGCCACCACGATATCGGCCTCCGTCGCACCGCAAGCTTTCGCATGGGCCAACACATCGGCAGCCAGCTGTGCGTACCCATTGGCGATATCTAGACTGCTATGTTGCTGGAGCATCGCTGCGCTTTGCCGATTGCCATGCGTCCTGCGTCAGCCGTCCTGCAATTGACGGACGAACGTAGACGATGAACGCCCTTCTATCTCTGCGTACCGCCGACCGTTATTTCGTCGATTTTGATGGTCGGCAAACCGACCCCCACCGGCACAGATTGACCATCCTTACCGCAGGTCCCGATGCCATTGTCGAGTTTCAGGTCATGCCCCACCATCGAGACCTTCGTGAGGATCTCCGGCCCATTCCCGATCAACGTCGCTCCTTTCACCGGCTTCGTGATCTGTCCGTCCTCGATGAGGTACGCCTCGCTCGCCGAGAACACGAACTTCCCGTTCGTGATGTCCACCTGTCCACCGCCGAACGAGACGGCATACAGTCCTCTTTTCACCGACCGGATGATGTCCTGAGGATCGGACTCACCGGCCAACATGAAGGTGTTCGTCATCCGAGGCAGTACTACGCTTTGGTAATTCTCACGCCGACCGTTGCCGGTGAGCGGAATCCTCAGGAGGCGGGCATTGAGCTTATCGGTGATATAGCGGCGGAGGACCCCTTTTTCGATCAGCGTGGTGCAGCTGGTCGGCGTTCCCTCATCATCCATGTTCAAGGAGCCGCGGCGGAACGGAAGGGTTCCATCATCGACGATCGTACAGACGTCCGACGCCACGCGTTTCCCGACCAGGTTGGAGAAAGCCGATGTTTTCTTCCGGTTGAAGTCGGCTTCCAAGCCGTGTCCGATCGCTTCGTGCAAGAGGATCCCGGGCCATCCGCCCGCCAATACAACGGGCATCACGCCGGCCGGAGCGTCCACGGCGGACAAATTCAGGATCGCCTCTCTTGCGGCCTCTCGCGCATAACTCAAGTGCCGATTGTCTTCGCGATAGTACTCGAACCCAACCCGGCCTCCTCCACCGAAGCTTCCGACCTGTCGATTGTCTCGGTCCTCGGCGATACAGGTGATCTGCAGACGAGACAACGGTTGAATGTCGCCGACCAGGTCCCCCTCAGATGTCGCAACCACCACCACCTTATATTCCGTGTTAAAGGAGGCCATCACGTTCTTGATGCGGGGATCGTACCGCCTGGCTTCGGCATCGATTTCGTTCAACAGCGCCACCCGTTCGAGAGTCGCCACCTCGGCCCTCGCCCGTTCGATGGGATACAGGTCTCGGGTCGGCCGGCTCCGGGTGGGCACGGGAACGGGGAAATCTCCCTTCGGTGAATTGGCGATATAGCGTGCCGTATCGGCCGCAATTTCCAAATCCTTCTTCGTGAGTTCATCTGAGTAGGCAAATCCTGTTTTTTCGCCGGCGGTTGCACGGACTCCAACCCCTTGAGACACACTCTTCGCGGCACGCTTCACGATGCCTTCCTCCATCGAAACCGATTCCGAAGTGCGGGATTCGAAATAGAGGTCTGCATAATCGACATCCCGGACCTTCAGCCGGTCGAGCGCCTGCTGGGCTTCGAGTTCGGTGACACCGAATGTGGTTAGCGGAACCGGGTCGGGCATCGCCTGACTGCCTCCTCTTATCTGTCGCCAGCTGATGAGTGAGTATAGCCCATCCATTTCCACCGTCGCAATGCGATGATTCCTCATTGATCGGTTGGGCAGTGGTTTCCGAGTTATCGTTTGACATTCCATACCCCCGACAGTAGACTTTCCCCACTTCTCTCACACTTGCGTTGATATACTAAGGAGCGCACTCCAAGTTCGTATGGCACACCCGGCTTCAAGTTATGACCACCTGTCTGAAAGCGAATTGACCGCCAAGTTGGAACCGGAACTGCTCCCGAAGCACGTCGCAGTCATCATGGACGGCAACGGTCGATGGGCGGAACTCCGCGGTCTTCCTCGTATCGCAGGCCATCGTGAAGGCATCAATTCGGTCCGGGAGATAATCACGCTTTGCCTGGAACTCGGCATCCATGCCCTGACCATCTATGCATTTTCACAAGAAAATTGGAACCGTCCGACCCAAGAAATCAGTGCGCTTATGGGGCTCTTGGAACATTACCTTTCTACAGAACGGGCCAGTCTGGCTGAACAAGGTGTGTGCTTCCGTGCCATCGGCCGCCACGAGTTGCTCCCGCCATCAGCTCAACATTGGGTTCGGACGACAGAGAAGGAAACGGCGCACCTGGATAAGCTGATCCTCACGGTCGCCCTCAGCTACGGAGGACGAGCAGAAATCGTCGATGCGGTGAAGGCATTGATCGACGATGTCCGAGCCGGCACGGTCCAACCCGAGCGTATCGATGAAACCATAATTCAGCAGTACCTCTACACGCATCCGCTCCAAGACCCGGACTTACTGATTCGGACAAGTGGAGAAACCAGGATCAGCAACTTTCTCCTGTGGCAGCTGGCCTACACAGAGTTGTGCTTCACGCCCACCTTGTGGCCAGATTTCCGGCGGCGGGAGTTTCTGCTCGCGCTCATCGAGTATCAAAGACGGGAGCGACGCTTTGGCCGGGTGCTGAGCACCGTATCCTCGTAATCTTTGTGGGACAGCCACCCACCACCGAAGCGGTC
Organism: Nitrospira sp.; assembly: GCA_037445435.1. Taxonomy (GTDB): domain Bacteria; phylum Nitrospirota; class Nitrospiria; order Nitrospirales; family Nitrospiraceae; genus Nitrospira_D. The sequence goes on from JBBIKN010000064.1 coordinate 6,021, forward strand.
GCCCACAGTTCGATATCCGTGACGACCCCACCGGTACGCAAACGGTTCGACCTTCGGCGTCTCTATACGGCAGTGGCGCTGATCCCGGCGGTCTATCTCATCATCGCCCACCTCGCTCCATGGGCCTTGACGCTGCTATTGCTCATCGTCGGATCCATTGCTTTGGTGGAGCTCTATCACATCTGTTTCCAGTCTCGTTTTAACCGCCTCCTCGTCGGAGTCGGGCTTGCAGTATTTGTCCTCGTCGTAGCCCGCGATCACCTGTCTCTTGCCTTGGTGCACCTTCTGGTTGCTTCGGTTCTCGTTGTGTCCATCGCAGCGTCCATAATATTCAGTCAAGCTGAGTCCCGGTGGAAAGGGATACTGATCATCCTTTTCGGTGTGCTGTATGTCGGCTTCCCTCTGAGCACAGTGGTATCGACCCGTTCATTGTCAGACGGCCAATTCCTCGTGCTGTTCCTGGCGGTGGTCACATGGGCGTCTGACACGGGCGCGTACTACGCCGGGACTCTCTGGGGCAAACATCCTCTCTTGCCCTCTGTCAGCCCCAAGAAGACGGTTGAGGGGGTACTCGGAGGGCTCGCACTGGCCGTAGGTGCCGCATTGTTGGCTCAGTGGTGGTTTGCCTCACAACTCTCACAGTCCGATGCGTTGATCCTCGGAATGCTGTTGACGGCAACGGGCCTCCTCGGAGATCTTTTCGAATCTGTGATTAAACGCCGGACAGGCGTGAAAGACTCCGGTGGAATCCTGCCGGGCCATGGCGGTATGTTGGACCGGCTCGATAGTCTCTTGTTCACCGCCCCTACCTTCTACTACTATGTCGCCTACGTTCGCGGCCTGTCGCCGCCTCTATAAAAGAGAGAGGAGAGGATATGAAGTCGATTATCATCTTGGGATCAACCGGATCGATCGGAACCAACACGCTCGATATCGTTGAACGGTTTCCTGAGGAATTCCGCGTCGTCGGACTGACGGCCGGCAATAACATCGACAAGCTTGAAATGCAGATCCGCCGATTCAGACCCACCGCTGTGGCGGTCTCCACGGAATCCTCTGCGACTTTACTTCGAAGCCGATGCGCCGATCTTCCGCTTGAGATCATGGTCGGCGAAGAGGGTATCACACAAGTGGCCTCGGTGCCGGATGCTGAATTGGTGATCTCCGCTATCGTGGGAGCGGCCGGACTTGTTCCAACCCTCTCCGCCATCCGCAGCGGCAAGCACATTGCCCTGGCTAATAAAGAGCCGATGGTGATGGCCGGTAAACTGATGCAGGATGAAGCTCAAAAACATGCCGTCAGGATTTTCCCGGTCGACAGCGAGCACAGCGCCATCTTTCAGTCATTGGAAGGACATCGTGTTGAGGATGTCCGACGATTGATTCTCACGGCATCCGGGGGAGCCCTCTGGACACTGACCCAGGAACAGCTTCAGCATGTGACGCCAGAACGAGCTCTGCAGCATCCCAATTGGAAGATGGGGTCCAAGATCACCATCGACTCAGCGACGTTGATGAATAAAGGGTTGGAAGTGGTCGAAGCTCGATGGCTTTTCAATATTCCGGAGTCCAATATTGAAGTCCTGGTTCATCGAGAGAGCATCATTCACTCTTTGGTAGAATACAAAGACCGGTCAATGATCGCCCAATTGGGACTTCCGGATATGCGAACTCCGATTTCCTACGCCATGCGCTATCCCGCTCGAATGGCTCTTGATCTCCCCTCGCTGGATTTGACGGAGATCGGACAGTTGACCTTCTGCAAACCCGACCATGATCGCTTTCCTTGCCTCAATCTCGGGTACGAGTCGCTCCGAATCGGCGGCACCATGCCTGCCGCGATGAATGCGGCAAACGAAATTGCCGTCGAGGCGTTCCTCAACCACGGCCTTCGTTTCAGTGAAATCCCTCACGTTATCCGCAGTACGATGGACGCTCATACTCATCAGGAGATCACCTGCCTGGACGATGCGCTGGAAGCGGATCGATGGGCTCGAGAAAAGGCCGAATCGTTGGTGCATGCGTTGCCTCGCTAACGATCGTTTGCATTTCACACAGCGAATGTTAGAGTAGTTCATCAATACACGCGACACGGAGTTCCTGATGACGTCCGTACTTGCCTGGTCCCCCGATACGTTGTGGCTGCTCCTACAGAAAGCTTGGTGGTTCCTCGTGGTTCTTGGCGTGCTAGTCGCCTTCCATGAGCTCGGCCATTTTCTCGCCGCTCGGTGGGTCGGCGTGAAAGTTCTCAAGTTCTCCATCGGTTTCGGCCCGAAGCTATTCGGCCGCCAGGTCGGCGAAACCGAGTACCTCGTCTCCGCCGTACCGCTCGGTGGGTACGTCAAGTTGTTCGGCGAGGATGAGACGGAGGCCACCACACCCGACGACCGCCGGCGATCGTTTTCGCACCAGGGCCTGTGGGGAAAGGTTCTGATCGTGGCGGCCGGCCCCGGGTTCAATTTTATTCTGGCCTATCTGATCTTCGCCGGATGGTTGTCCACTGGTGCGCCGTTGTTCGTCCCGACGTTTCGTGATTTGAGTGCGGACGTCGAAGCCCTGGTTCCCGGTTCTCCCGCATCGATGGCGGGCATGGAGGTCGGCGACCGTGTCGTCAAGGTCAACGGCAAGGACATTTCGACCAAAACGGAGTTGCTGGACCTCATCTCCAAGAGCAAGGGGCAGCCTGTCTCACTCGAAGTCCGGCGAGATGATCAGCTGAAGACACTGACCGTGACTCCTATTCCGGTTACCGGAGACGGGGCCAGTGAGGATGAACCGCTGTATACGATCGGTGTTGAGGAAACACCGCCCCTCGTCACCTCGGTCATGCATGGATCGCCCGCTTCTCTGGCCGGATTCAAGCCGGGCGATCGAGTCGTCGCGATAGAGGGGCAGGCCATCTACACATGGGCGCAGATGACCACCCAGGTCAGGGAACACCCACAGAAACCGTTACAGATGGAGGTCCTGCGAGACGGAAAGCGGACCGCTCTGACCGTCACGCCGACCAGTGAAAAAGTGACGGTGAACGGACAGACTTCAGAAGTTGGGAAAATCGGCATCTCGGGACCGGGGCGTTCGTTGATGCGTTCCGACAATGCCGCAGAAGCTGTCTATCAAGGGCTCGAAGCCACATGGGGGTGGACCGAACTGACTGCGATCGGCCTCTATAAGATGGTGGTGGGCGATATTTCAAGCAAGAATATTGGGGGGCCGCTGACGATCGCCAACATCTCTGGTGAAGCGGCGTCTCAAGGGGCCTCCAGCGTCGTGTTCCTGATCGCAATCCTGAGCATCAATCTTGGCGTCCTCAATTTACTGCCGATCCCGATCCTCGATGGTGGCCACTTGCTCTTTTTCCTGATTGAGGGCATCCTGCGCAAACCACTCGGCGAGCGACAGCGGGAGCTCGCCCAGCAGGTCGGGTTGGTATTATTGGTCGGTGTGATGATCTTCGCCTTCTGGAATGACCTGGAGCGCATCTTCTCCCGCTAACCTTTCATGAAAACCTCTCAGTTACTCATCCCGACCCTACGGGACGATCCCGGCGAAGCGGAAACCGTCAGCCATCGGTTAATGCTCCGTGCCGGACTGATCCGAAAGGTCGCAGCCGGCATCTATACCTATCTTCCACTCGGACTTCGCGTGATCCGCAAGATCGAGCAGATCATCCGTGAGGAAATGAACCGGACCGGCGCACAGGAACTGCTGATGCCGATCGCCTCACCTGCCGAATTATGGAAAGAAACAGGCCGTTGGGACTACTACGGGAAGGAGCTTTTGCGGTTCAAGGATCGCCACGAACGGGATTTTTGTCTAGGCCCGACACATGAAGAAGTCGTTACCGATCTCTTCCGGCGAGAAGTCCGGTCCTATCGCCAACTCCCCCTCAATCTCTACCAGATCCAGACCAAATTTCGAGACGAGATCCGTCCGCGATTCGGTCTCATGCGCGGGCGTGAGTTCATCATGAAGGATGCCTATAGCTTCGACATCGATGAGGCCGGCGCCAAGATCAGCTATCAAAAAATGTACGAGGCCTACACCAGAATCTTCACGCGATGCGGGCTGACCTTTCGGGCGGTTGAAGCCGACACAGGACTCATCGGTGGAGACGTGTCGCATGAATTCATGGTCCTGGCTGAGACCGGCGAAGCGACAGTGGCTTACAACGACCAAGGCACTTACGCCGCCAATCTTGAACGAGCGGAAGTCCTTCCTCCGTCCGATATCGACACGAGCCTCCCTCGCCCTCTGACGCCGATCGCCACGCCGCAGCGCCGAACGGTGGAGGAGGTCACCGCCTTCTTGCGGATCACGCCTCGTCAACTCGTGAAGACACTGCTGTACCGTGCAGGGACCGATACCGTTGCTGTGCTGATTCGAGGAGATCATGAAGTGAACGAGGTGAAATTGGCGCGGCTCCTTAAGGTGACCGACGTCGTGTTGGCCGACGCCGAGACGGTCCAACGAGTCACGGGGGCTCCTCTCGGATTTGCCGGACCAGTCGGCTTGAATCACATACGAATCCTTGCGGACCACGCCATTCAGGGAATGAAAAATGTCGTCATCGGAGCGAACAAAGCCGATACCCACTATCAGAACGCCAATCTCAATCGTGATTTCACGGTCGAACGATTTGCGGATCTTCGCAACGCACAAGCCGGCGACCCTTCTCCCAGAGGACCGGGTGTGCTCACGCTCGCCAAAGGGATCGAAGTCGGACAGGTGTTCTTACTCGGCACCAAGTACAGCCACAAAATGAACGCCACCATCCTCGATGACCAGGGCAAGGAGCGACTTGCCATCATGGGTTGCTACGGGATCGGCGTCGGTCGGACGGCTGCGGCGGCGATCGAACAACATCACGATGAGAAGGGCATCATCTGGCCGTTTCCCATCGCGCCATTCCATGTACACCTCCTGACGGTGAGCCAATCAGAAAAGACGACGGAAGCCGCCGCACGTCTCTATACCGATTTGATGGCGGCAGGGATGGAAGTATTGTGGGACGACCGTTCCGATCGCGCCGGTGTGAAATTCAATGATGCCGATCTCATCGGTGCTCCGTTCCAGGTCGTCATCGGCGACAAAGGCCTTGCGGACGGCGTCATGGAAGTCAAGATTCGACGCACCGGTGCCAAGTCTCGCATCGCACCCGATGATCTTGTCGCTCATCTCAGGAAACTTTCTACCGAAGCCAATCCATCCGCTGCTTGATCCACACATCAGCTCCGACTGGGCACTACGACACATTTTTCAGAATCGGCCGGTAGAAATTGCCTTTTCCTTGCCTTCCCAGTTCATTCAGTTAGACTGAAATTCGATTCAGAGCTCGGCGACCTATGCATGGCCCGGTGCCTGCTGATCCGGTGTACAACCTGATTTATTCACGTCTCCAACTCAGAGAGAACACAGTCGGATGCACACCAAGCCGTTGACTCAGAACGTCCAGGAGTTGCAACACAAAGTCGAGCATGCGGAGCACGTCAAACGCATTACCACGCAGATTCATGCGGCCAGCAATCTCGATCAAATCCTCCTCGATCTACATAAAGACATCCTCAGTCTGTTCGATGCCGAAGATCTGACGCTGTTTGCGTTCGACTCCGAAAAAAAGGAAATCTTCTCCAAGGTTCCTCACATTGACAGCGTTGAAGAAGTCCGCATTCCCATTACCGAACAAAGCCTCGCCGGTTTCTGCGCTAAATACCTACGCCCCGTCAATATTGCCGACGCCTACAACATTGCGGAGCTTCACGGCATTCATCCGTCTCTGCTCCACGACACGTCCTACGATAAACGTACCGGCTTCAAGACCAAACAAGTTCTGACCTATCCGATCGTCGCCGACAATAAATATCTGATGGGTGTCCTCCAACTCCTTAACAAGAAGAGCGGCAGTCGGTTTACCAGAAAGGACGAGGAAGCCGTCGATGAGATTGCCAAAGCGCTGGGAATCGCCTTCTTCAACCTAAAAAAGGTTTCGAAGAAAAATCCCACCAAGTTCGATCTCTTGGTCAGCAACAACCGCATCACTCAAAATGAACTCGATCAGGCCATCGCGGACTCTCGAAAGGGAATGAGCGATCTGGAAAGCATTCTGATCGAAAAATACAAGGTCCCCAAACTCGATATCGGCCGGTCCCTCGCTCAGTTCTACAAGTGTCCGTATATCGAATACAGCGAACGCACCGTCGTCGACGTGGAACTCCTGAAGAATCTCAACGTCGATTACCTGAAAAAGAACCATTGGATGCCGCTCAAGCGAGACCGCACGGCGATCGAGATTCTAACCGACGATCCGGGTGATCTTGACCGTGTTCAGGACATTAAGCGTACGTTCCCCGGCCTCAACATTCGCTTCGCCGTCAGCCTTCGCCGCGATATCGCCCAATTTTTGAGTTCGGCTACCGGGCAGAGTGACAGCGGGGGACGCAAGCTCGATGAAAATGTTTCAGACATCCTCGGCGAACTTGTCACCGAAGCGCAGGCCGAGGCGATGGAGGATTCGTCCGCCTCCGGACTGGATGAAAACGACAGCGCAATCGTCCGTCTCGCCAACCAGATCATCGCCGACGCCTACCGCCAAAATGCGTCGGACATTCACATCGAGCCGTATGGAGAAAAGCGCGAAACGCTGGTGCGGTTTCGAGTCGACGGGGAATGTTTCGAATACATGAAGATTCCGCAAAGCTACCGTCGTGCGATCGTCTCACGACTCAAAATTATGGCCAGCCTGGATATTGCCGAGCGTCGCAAACCCCAAGACGGGAAAATCAAATTCAAGCTTTCGGAGACAAAAGAAATCGAACTCCGGGTCGCGACCCTTCCCACAGCCGGATACAACGAAGACGTCGTCATGCGTATCCTTGCCGCGAGCGAGCCGTTGCCTCTCGATAAGATGGGTTTCTCTGAGCGAAACCTCAGAGTTCTCAAAGAGATTTCAGAAAAACCCTATGGCATCATCCTATGTGTCGGTCCGACGGGTTCCGGAAAAACGACCACGCTCCACTCGGTGCTCGGTAACATCAATACCCCGGACATCAAAATATGGACGGCCGAGGATCCGGTCGAAATTACGCAGTATGGTCTGCGCCAAGTTCAGGTCCAACCGAAAATTGGTCTCACCTTTGCCGCCGCGATGCGCGCGTTTCTTCGGGCAGACCCCGATGTGATCATGGTGGGAGAAATGCGAGATAAAGAAACGGCCGACACCGGTATCGAGGCGTCATTGACCGGCCATCTCGTGTTGAGCACGTTACATACGAACAGCGCGGTTGAAACCGTCACCCGACTCCTTGACATGGGTTGCGATCCGTTCAGCTTTGCCGATGCCATGCTGGGCGTACTTGCGCAACGGTTGGCTCGCCGTATCTGCAAAGACTGTAAAGAGCAGTACATCGGAACGAAAGAAGAGTATGAAGAACTCCGCCTCGGATACGGACCTGAGTATTGGGATAAGCTCGGCATCAAGCTGGACAATACCTTCAGGCTATCCCGTGGGAAGGGCTGCGAAACATGCAACCGGTCCGGCTTTAAGGGGCGGGTCGCCTTGCATGAACTCCTCCTGGGTACGGACCAAATGAAGCGAATGGTGCAACAGAAAGCACGCACTGAAGACATGCTGAAGACCGCAATTGAAGAAGGAATGACCACGCTGGTACAAGACGGCATTCAGAAAGTCTTGCAAGGCCACACCACTTACAAAGAAGTCAAAGCCGTTGCCATCAAATAGTCCTTCGACCCACATCTTCTTTCTGAAGCCAGCCCCTTTTACTCGTTAGTCACAACCATGTAAAATACGCCGCCCGGTACGGACCACTTATCATGCGGATCACATCGCTTTTGCTAGCCTCACTGCTTCTTCTCGTGGGATGTGAATCCCCCGACCGCATCCTCACGAATGCGGAGCGAGTGCTCGGCAGCCGAACCGGCAGAACGGTACTCGACATTGCCAGCGGCAAAGATCCCAAACAAATCCTCAAAGAGCGCGTCGATGCCTATCAGCGCGATCCCGAAGCCGTGCTTAGAGATCTGCGGACGATCCAACGAGATTTCAACACTCTTATGACCGCGCTGACAGGACGGGTCCGACAAACCTGGGGCGAGAAGGAAGTGAAGGTTCCGGAACAAAAGAAGTACGTGAAATACACCCAAAACTATATGAGCCGCACCATCGTCGACTTCGACAGTGGGTCGATTGTCGTGGAAACCTTGGACGATAAGGCCCCGAAGGAGAGCCTCAAGAACGCGATCGTCACGACCCTGCTCACGCCAGACGATCCACGCTCCGTTGATCTTTTTTCCGACAAGCCGGTCACGCTGACCGGCGATCGGCCTCCATATTTGTTGGGACTGGTCCTGGATCAACAAGGACAGCCGATTCGCACCCCGCTGCAAGCGGAAGCGTATGCGGCATCGATGCTCGAGATCGCTAAAACAAGAACGGTGGACCAGAACGGGACGACGAAGCAAGCGCTGATCGCCGAAATCAAGATGGTCGCGAATTTCTCGAATCGACAAGCGGACAAGTATCGCGCGACCGTCACCAAATTTGCCGAGCAATTCAAGGTCAGCCCCAGCCTCATCTTTGCTGTCATTCGAACCGAGAGCAACTTCAATCCCTTTGCCGTGAGTTCCGCCCCGGCTTATGGCTTGATGCAGCTGGTTCCAACCAGCGGTGGCCGAGATGCCTATCGAAAAGCCAAGGGGAAGGATACGATTCCGTCACGCGAGTACCTGTTCGACCCTGAGAATAACATCGAGCTCGGCAGCGCCTATCTCCATGTCCTGTCGTATAATTTGCTGGAGCAGATTGATAATGAGGTCTCGCGAGAGTATTGCGTGATCTCGGCGTATAACACCGGCCCTCGGAATGTCTTCAAGACGTTTGCCAACGACTCCGTAGCCGCCCTCAATCACATCAATAGCCTCGAACCACCGGCCGTCTATGACCGATTGCGCAATAATCTGCCGTATCAGGAGACGAGAGATTATCTCGTGAAAGTCGTCACCTTCCGCAGGCAGTTCGTTTCACCACGCGAAGACAACGACCGTTAAGTGCCTTCAGGGCGTTCGCAGATGTCAGACGATTAGCTGCAAGACCGGAAGATCAGACGGCCAGAGGCTGGGCTGACATGAACTGATGGTTCATGAAAGCCTGTAGATGCTTATTATCGTTAGGGGACAACCCCTCAAACTCTACTCCGTAGGTGTGTTCCTTACCCCACCGCACCGTTGCAGTTTCGATGTACATAGATGCCGCCTGATCGGGCAATCGCAAACGCATGGCGATTCGGTCCCCTGGCGTGATGACCGCTTCTGTCATGACACGCGCTCCTTTGGCGGAAACATCATAGACGATGCCCAACCCTTGTTCGATCGCCCCTTTCTTTAACAGACCCACTCGAGCAAATGAACAGGGAAAGGGAGCCGATACACGTACACGAGGATGCTTACGCAACTGCGGAACACTCTGTCCGCTGACGGCTTTGAAATCTCGATCATCCATGATCATTTACTCCTTCACCATGCCTTCCGCATTCATGTACTCGGTTAACTGCATACACGACGACTGAGAAATCTTTCTAAAAGCAAGTCCCAGGAACAAATGGTTCGTCCAGCACACGGTGGCCACCGCCACTTCTGCCGGAGGAGTACCCTTGGCCAATCGCAGTGCGAGGGAAACCTGCTCCCCCACCTTAATCGGTGCTTCAGTCCTCACACATACACCGTGCAGCGACAAATCATAGACCAGGCCGACGTCCCGGATCGGTTCACGAAACCACCGTCTAGCTCCTACCGAGGAAAGAGAACAGCCGAAGGGCCTGGGGATACGTACTCGGGGATACCGCCGAGCCCTGTTTCGTTCCGAGTTTGACTGCCGAATCGTCTGCATACAAAGCCACCTCGTGAGGGACACTGTATCTCACGGGGTGGCTTTTGCGAACTATTTTCGAACTTTAGATACGTATGGCCGTCGAGGCATTGACTGAGGATGCTACGGCAAGGACTTCGCTAGAGGTCGGACGGCGATGGCGTCCCAAATTCCTTACATGACTTGGGGAGGATCGCCCATTACGATGGAGATGTCTTCCTTCGGCGGGAATCGGCCATGACGGCACCCCGCTTCCCGAAGCAAGTGGAACGGCATGTCCCAACAGACGTTCGATATCTTGCAGTTGACGCCGGTCTTCGCTCGTCACGAAACTTGTGGCGCGACCGGTGGTTTTCATCCGAGCCGTGCGGCCGATACGATGCACGTAATCCTCCGGGCAATTGGGAAGATCGAAATTGATCACGTGGCCGATATTCGCGACATCGATCCCTCGGGCGGCAATATCCGTCGCCACCAGCACACGGACTGCTCCGCGCCTGAATCCTTCCAGCGCAGCTCGCCTCTGCGACAAACTTCGGTCTCCGTGCAACACAGCCACTCGATGGCCAGCACGACCCAGCAAGCGCCCCAACCGATCGGCACGGTGCTTTGTCCTGGTGAAGACCAGGGCGGTAGCCTGATCAGCCTTCAATAGTGATAACAGGAGGTCTGATTTGTCGGCATGAGATGTGTGATGCAACGCCTGCGTGACACCCTCGGCCGTCGTCGCAGACGGTGCAACCATCACACGCACCGGATTGTTCACGCTGGCCTGGACCAGCCTCGCCAAGTCCGCTGGTAAGGTAGCCGAAAACAGGAACGTTTGCCGTTGTTCCGGCAAGGCATCGAGTATCTGAGTGATTTGCGGAGCGAAGCCCATGTCCAACATCCGATCCGCTTCGTCCAACACCAACATCTTCATGGACGACAACATAATCGTGCCGTTCCACATGTGATCGAGAAGACGGCCCGGCGTTGCGACCAAAACGTCCGGTCGTTGCCGCAAGCCTCTCACTTGGGCTTGCATGTCCGCCCCTCCGACAATGACGGTCGCGGAAATGTGATGGCTCCGTCCAAGTTTCTCAACCGTAGCCAAAGTCTGTAATGCAAGCTCGCGCGTCGGAGCCAGGATCAAGGCTTGTGGCTGCCCTTTGGGAAGTAGCGCGAGCCGCTCAATGATTGGGATGACGAAGGCAGCGGTCTTCCCCGTCCCCGTCTGAGCACATCCGATGACGTCTCGTCCCGCAAGCGCAGGCGGAATGGCTTGTTCCTGAATCGGAGTCGGTGAAACGAACCCGGCCTTGGCCAAGTCGTGTAACAGTGCCTCGGACAAACCGAGAGCGTGAAAATTGACGTGAGCAGACGTATTCACTCTATATCCTTTCAGTGTGATCGCATGATGACGGGATCAGAGAACCGAGGGGAGAGACAACCGAGAAGGGTGCGACTCCAACTGGACCTGGTCGCGATGCGATCGCGAAGTCCGTTATGGTTCGAACATCTCACTCGCCGGACTGCTACGAGAGAAACGCTACCACACCTTACCGCACCGCAATCGCCACGTCAACTCAGACCTCCAATTCATGTTTTTCGATCAATGTAGACGTTCTGCCCCAACCTGAGTCTTTCGACCTATGGTCGGGGCCATCTTAACGTTCACCCTCTACAAGGTTTATGAGATAATCCGTGCATGCTCGTGAAGCGCTGGCTGGTAGGCGACCCGCTGAAGACAACCCAGGCTGCGGATCAGAGGCTGTCAAAAACGCTGGCTCTCGCCATTTTCTCCTCTAACAATATTTCGTCCGTGGCATATGCCACGGAAGAAATATTGCTTGTCCTTGTTTTAGCTGGAACCGCTGCTATCTCATGGTCCATTCCTGTCAGCCTGGCAATTCTCTTCCTCGTCCTGGTTCTGACCATCTCCTATCGCCAAATTATCTACGAATATCCAGAGGGTGGCGGAGCCTATACCGTGGCCAAGGCAAATCTCGGGGAACTCCCATCGCTCGTCGCCGCCGGCGCCTTAATGATCAGTTACGTGGTTACCGTTGCCGTCAGTATTGCGGCGGGTATCGCTGCACTGACATCGGCCATTCCAAGCCTATTTGAGCATCGTGAAGCGTTGGGACTAGTGACCATTCTTTTCATTGTCATCATGAACTTGCGTGGCGTCCGTGAGTCGGGGCAATTCTTCGCCATCCCAACGTACTTTGCCATCGGAATGCTCAGTCTGTTGGTCGTTGTGGGCGTCGTCCGGTCTTTGTACGAATCAAAATCGGTTCCGCTTGCGATAGGACCCAGCGGTGGATTGGAACCCATAACCCTCTTCCTGATTCTTCGCTCGTTTGCAGTCGGCTGTTCAGCCGTCACTGGCATGGAAGTGATTTCGAACGGCGTCAAGGCGTTTCGCCCGCCTGAATCGAAGAATGCCGCAACCACAATGATCTGGATGTCTGTCATCCTCGGATCGCTGTTCATGGGTATTAGTTGGATGGCCTACCACTTCAACATTATCCCCAAAGCTGATGAAACGGTCGTCTCCCAGCTGGCCCGCCTGACGTTCGGCACAGGCTCCGTTTATTACGCCGTCCAGATCGGTACCATGATCCTATTGATCCTTGCTGCAAACAGCGCGTTTGCCGGCTTCCCACATTTGGCGTCGATTCTCGCGCGTGATGGATTCATGCCGCATCAGATGGCGACGTTCGGCGACCGCCTGGTCTTCTCCAATGGGATCATCATTCTCGGGTTCTTCGCCGGCCTTCTCCTTGTGTTGTTCCAGGGCGATACGCATGCACTGATTCCACTCTATGCCATCGGCGTCTTTGTATCCTTTACCATTTCTCAATCCGGAATGGTTCGCAGTTGGCTCAAACGAAAAGGACCACATTGGCGGAAGAAACTCGTGGTTAACGGCATAGGCGCCCTCACGACCGGAATCGCCACGTTGATTATTGCCACTACGAAATTCTGGGACGGTTCCTGGATCGTGTTACTCCTAGTCCCGCTGCTGATATTGATGTTTCGAGGCATCAAGTCTCATTACAAAGCTGTAAAAGAGCAAATTTCCCTCTCTCGAGATTCCCGTCCACCCCGTCCTCGACGTAATCTGATCCTGATTCCTATCAGCGGGGTGAACCGATCGGTTGTTCGAGCGGTAGACTATGCACGAAGTCGTGGGGGAGATATCAAAGCTCTGTTGGTTGACGTCAACAAGGAAGAAACCGCGCTCGCGGAAATACAGTGGGCTCAATGGGGGTGCGGCGTTCCATTGATCGTCCTCCCCTCACCCTACCGCTCTATCTTAGGATCAATCATCGACTTCGTTGAAGAGCAACGACAGAAAGACCCGGATTGTTGGATAACCGTGGTTCTGCCTGAAATTCTCCCAGCTCGGTGGTGGCAAAACATTCTGCATAACCAACGGGCGCTGATGTTGAAAGCATCCTTGCTCTTCAAGGATCGTGTGGTTCTTACAGATGTTCCCTTCCACCTGACGAAATGAGAATGACTCGTGACGCCTGGTCTGTGAAGCGTGAAGGGCAGATTCGGCCCCTTTGTGGGTGTCTGCTAATCATTTGGCTGGCAACAGCTCCTCCTGTCGAAGCATTTAAGATCGTTGAGCCGGCAGAAGGAGCCATGTTGACTACCGGCAGTACGGTCACAGCTCGTGTGGATTTAGGGAAAGACGCCGGAATCGTCAA
>JBBIKN010000065.1:0-19046 GCA_037445435.1 Nitrospira sp.
CTGTCCCATCCGGTGCATTCCCCGGTCCAACTCGATCATGAGCGGACATTCCATTCAGCAGTGGCGGACGCAACGCCAGAATTGATAGGGTGCGGCGATGCAGCCCGAAGCGCAGACCACGATGGCCGAGTTGCGGTTGAGTTACCGCTACATCAAGGAACATCCTTGGGTCGTGACGGCCGTGAACGGGTTTCTCTCCGCCTATTTCATGGAACGGCCGGGTTTCCGCGTCCTGCGCCATTTTGATGAGCTGGAATCCGGCATGCATGTCTGGATCTGCGAAGTGCCGGGCACGATGAAGATGACGACGCTCTTACGAAGGCTGCAAGCCGATATCCCTCCCTGTCGGTACAGTCAGACCTCCGCAGCGCCAACCACCCCCCCACAGTATGTCATCGATTCTCCCGAACAACTCTGACGACTCTCGCTGTCGTGCGCCATTTTTCATAGCAAGTGCTCAGAATTCTCCGGAGGAGTATAATGCATCATGATGTATCGTGTGCTTGTCCTCGGTGCCGGAAAAATCGGGTCTTTGATCGCCTGCCTGCTCAGTCAACGCGGTCAGTACGAAATCCATCTCGGCGACATGACCCTTGATGCTCCCAAGCATCTCGTAGAAGATCTCGGTTTGGAACGGGTGACTCCCTGCCTGCTGGACGTGCGACATCCCGATGCCGTAAGCACCTATCTTTCAGCCCATCGGTTTGATGCCATTCTGTCGAGTCTCCCCTATTTCTGCAATCCGACCGTCGCCGGTCTGGCCTTGACCCACGACCTGCATTACTTCGACCTGACGGAAGACGTCGAAGTGACGAACCAGATCAAGGTGTTGAGTACAGGCGCCCCGCATGCCTTTATGCCGCAATGTGGTCTTGCGCCGGGGTTCATCAGTATCGTCGCGCACGAACTGATGACTCACTTTGAAACGCTGGATACGGTCAAGATGCGTGTGGGGGCGCTGCCTGTGCATCCCAGTAATGCCCTCAAGTATTCGCTGACGTGGTCCACCGATGGACTGATCAATGAATACGGCAATGTCTGTTACGGGATTGAGCAAGGTGAGAAGGTCCCGCTGCAACCGCTCGAAGGGTACGAAACGATCGAACTGGACGGGCTGCTGTACGAAGCGTTCAATACGTCGGGAGGACTGGGAACCTTGGCCGACAGTTATGCGGGAAACGTGCGGACGATGAACTACAAGACACTCCGTTACCCCGGCCACTGTGAAAAAATTCATTTACTCATGAAGGATCTCAAGCTGAATGAAGATCGCGAGACACTGAAGCGCATCCTTGAGCGTGCCGTCCCGCAAACCCTTCAAGACGTCGTCTTGGTTTATGCGTCGGTGACCGGGACGAACAAGGACGGATTCTTCGAAGAAAACTATGTGAAAAAGATTTATCCGCAATGCATCAAGGGAAAACTCTGGTCGGCCATTCAAGTCACGACGGCATCCAGCGCCTGCTGTGTCCTGGATCTTGTGTTGGGAAATCCATCGGCGTACCATGGATTTGTCACTCAGGAATCCATACTGTTGAAAGATTTTCTGAACAATGAGTTTGGAGCTTGCTTCCGATGAGCACCATACACACTGCACTGAGAGACCTGGGTATACAAGCCGTGAATTCTGGCGGGAGTACCGGCCATGGCTGGTGGTCCGGTCGTAATGACGGCTCCCTCATCTCATCAATCAATCCTTCAACCGGCGAGCAAATTGCCGGCATCTATCCCTGTTCGTCCGATGATTACCAGCGGATCGTGAAAGAATCAGTTGAAGCGTTCCGCACCTGGCGGATGGTCCCGGCGCCAAAGCGTGGCGAGATGGTCCGTCTGATCGGCCAAGCCCTCCGTGAAAAGAAAGATCAATTGGGCACGCTCGTCTCACTGGAGGTCGGCAAGATCAAGGCCGAGGGCGACGGTGAAGTGCAAGAGATGATCGATATGGCGGACTTCGCCGTCGGTCAATCCCGGATGCTCTACGGGGTCACGATGCAGTCCGAGCGGCCGGCCCACCGAATGAGCGAACAATGGCATCCCTTAGGACCGATCGGCGTCATCACCGCGTTCAATTTCCCCGTTGCCGTGTGGGCCTGGAATGCCTTCATCGCGGCTATCGCCGGCGATACGGTTATCTGGAAACCGTCGCCGAAAGCACCGCTCTGCGCCGTCGCCGTGCAACAGATTTGCAACCGTGTGATGCAGCAACTGGGCTATTTGGGAATTTTCTCGCTCTTCATCACCGAGCAACCCGCTCTTGCGGAACAGATGGTGCAGGATGAACGATTGCCGCTCATTTCGTTTACGGGATCCGTGCCGGTCGGTCGGCGGGTGGCCGCCATGGTCGGCCAGCGACTGGGGCGAAGCCTCCTTGAACTCAGCGGGAACAATGCCGTAATCGTCGATGAGAGCGCCGACTTGGATCTGGCCGTGCGCGCCATTTTATTCGGAGCTGTTGGGACCGCCGGGCAACGATGCACGACGACCAGACGACTTTTTGTTCACGAGTCCCGCTGTGAAGAATTGGTCGGCCGACTCGTGAAGGCCTATGCTCAAGTGCCGATCGGCAATCCGTTGGAGCCGAACGTGCTCATGGGACCGCTCATCGACCACGTGGCCGTGGAGGGCTATCGTGCCGCACTCGATGAAATCAAAAAAGAAGGCGGAGAGGTTCTCTGCGGCGGACATGTGTTGAATAGGCCCGGTTATTTTGTGGAACCGACGATCGTCCGAGCGCAAAACCACTGGCCCATCGTGCAGCGTGAGACCTTTGCGCCTATTTTGTACGTCATGACCTTTCACACGATTGATGAGGCCATTCGGATGCAAAACGACGTCCCGCAAGGCCTCTCGTCGGCGATGTTTTCGAACGATGTGCGACATAGCGAGCGGTTTCTGTCGGCGGCCGGAAGCGATTGTGGGATTGCGAACATCAATATTGGAACCTCCGGTGCAGAGATCGGCGGAGCGTTCGGGGGCGAGAAGGACACAGGAGGAGGCCGTGAAGCAGGGTCAGATTCTTGGAAAGCCTATATGCGCCGCCAGACCAACACCGTCAACTGGGGCACGGAATTACCTTTGGCTCAAGGGATCAAGTTTGGATCGTGAACGAGGTGCGGCATGGACGACGCGCAGGCACTCGATGGTTTGATGGAAAAGATGGTGGCGGACTATGTGGCGCACAATCGGGCGGCCGGCGTCCTGAAGGCGATGCTGGACGAAACCGGCGTGGGGTTCTCTCCGGTCGTCGACCATGTGACGATTCGAACGCTCGACATCGATCGTGGAGCCGAGCCGTTCGTGAGGCTGGGCTATACCTATGATGAAACCTTACAGTACGACGATTGGTACGCGAAGGTCTATCGCAAGGTCGGCTACCCGGCTCTCTTCGTCGACCAAGCCTATCCGGATGCACGGGGTACGACGAGCATCATCCCGGGCTGGGTCAAGAAGTTCGGTGACAAGGTCTTTCACCATGTCGCCGTTCGGGTGGAAGATATCGAGCAGGCCGTCCTTCGGCTGAAACACAAAGGCGTGGTGTTTGCCGGTCATATCGTCGGTGCTCCGGGCGGACCTCTCAGACAAATTTTTTCGGCACCGGAAACCGTCGATGGCCAACCGTTTACGGTATTGGAATTGGCCGAACGGCACCGTGGATACCAAGGTTTCCTTCCACCTCAGGCCGACAGCCTTATGAAATCTTCTACGGGACGTTAAGCTATCCGACTGCCGTCGCCCTGCGCAGTGCCTTCCTGTGGGGTAAATTCCTGTGCGATCATGCTTCGGACCGCTACGAAGCGCCGTATGCCGAGTGCGAGGCATAATATGCCGGCTACCAGCGATAATACTCCCAATTTCTGCATGTACGGGTGATCCAACCACCAGATGGCCGGTACTCCGACAATCACAAAGCCTAACGCAGTTCTGATATAAGCCAGCAACGTCCGCTCATTGGCCAATTCGGTTCTTTGCCGGGCCAGCTGATTTCTGATTTGCGCATCCACTGTCCCCTCTCCTTCCATCTATGTTCTTATAACACACCGTTCTCCATCGCGCTTATGGCACTTCGGATGCAAGTTGTGCTGATAGAAACAAGCCGTCTCCTTCTGAAGATGAACACGGAATGAGTCCGTGGGTTTAGTGGCCCGAGCCCATCACATTCGAATGGCATGTTCTCGGCGAGAATCAACTTCAGTGTATGTAGAGACCGATGTCCGGCGAGATCATCGACGTGGAGCAAGAAGGAGCGAGGAAGGGCCAGAAGCCATAGCTAAGAACCAGTCGAGCTGGTGGCCTGGTGCAGTGGCAGGACCGATCTGTCAATCTCAGAAGAGCGTCGAAAGTATCGTCGTTCCCGTCCTGCTATGAGCCTTAGGCATCAGCTATTCAACCTTCTCAGCCACCCATCCCGCGCCGGCCAAAACCGGCGCTTGCCCGAATAGAGCCTATCCCATGTCCCGCAACTCGTGATCGGGGTTCCGATCGCGCGCGATCGTTTTCATGAGCTGGTCTCCGAACAGCACCACGACGCGTCCGCGCTGGTCCTTCACGATCATCGAAGCCGACGGTTGCTTGAAAGAAGCAGGGTCGCCTTCCAGCCACGCACTGCAAGTAAACGGTAAGGAGTCTAGGATGGTCTCCACACGATATTCGTGACGGAGCCGGTACTGGAGCACATCGAACTGAAGACGGCCGACCGCCGCAATCAACGATTCCTGATCGTTGAGACTGCGCATGATTTGAACCGTCCCTTCTTGGGCCATTTGGGACAGCCCTTTGTCGAACGCTTTGCGTTTGGTGACATCCGTGGGTCGGATACGGGCGAAAATCTCCGGCTGAAATTGCGGCAGGGGTTTGAAGTTGAAGCCGCCGGTCAATGAAACGGTATCGCCTATGGCGAAGACGCCGGGATTGATAATGCCGATGATATCCCCCGGATAGGCCTCTTCGACCGTGCTGCGTTCCTGAGCGACCAGACTGTGGGGTCTCGACAGACGAATGTCGCGCCCCAAGCGATGATGTCTGACCACCATGTCGCGTTCGAACCGGCCGGAACAGACCCGTAGGAAGGCCGTACTGTCGCGATGCTTGAGGTTCATATTGGCTTGCAGCTTGAACACATAGGCGCTGAACGGCATATCGATCGGGTCTACACACAGCTCAACTCCGTCTTTACGGTCCGCCGGGCGAGAACCGGGGCTCGGTGCCAGCTCGACAAACGCATCCAGGAAACTTTCGATGCCGAAGTTGGTGAGCGCCGACGCGAAAAAGACCGGCGTGACCTCACCAGCCAGAAACTGTTCACGTGTAAACGGATTGCCGGCAATCTCCAAGAGCTCCAAATCATGCTGCACCTGTGCCATCACGTCATGCGACACACGACCGTTCGAGCCGAGCTCAGCCAGCGGCAATGTATCAGTCTCGACTTTGGTGGCCCCGCCGTGCATGGTCTTGCTGAACAGCTGCACTCGGCCGTCGGCACGGGTCACGATGCCGACAAAGTCGCTGCCAGACCCGATGGGCCAATTGATCGCGCTCGCATGGATGTTGAGCGCCTGCTCCACTTCCGTCATCAGATCGAGCGGCGGACGCCCCGGTAGATCCATCTTGTTGATCAACGTCAGCACGGGGATGCGCCGAAGGCGGCACACGGCGAAGAGTTTGCGCGTCTGTGCCTCCACCCCCTTGGCCGCATCGATCACCATGATGGCGCTGTCCGCCGCCGTCAGGGTGCGATAGGTATCCTCGGAAAAATCCTGGTGGCCTGGAGTATCGAGGAGGTTGATGACGGCTCCTTTGTAAGGAAACTGCATGGCGGAGGCAGTGATGGAGATGCCGCGCTCCTGTTCCATCCCCATCCAATCCGATGCAGTCGTCTTGCCACCCTTGCGACCGCGCACCATCCCCGCCGTGCGGATCAGCCCGGAGTACAGCAGCAATTTTTCGGTCAGCGTGGTCTTGCCGGCGTCCGGATGGCTGATGATGGCAAAGGTCCGCCGTCGAGCCGTAGCGGCAGCCAATTCCCCTAAAAGAGTCGTCTCAGTCGTCATGGTACGGGCAGCAGCATACCACATCGCATTTGGAAGATGTGAATTCTCACGTGGTCAGCGACCCCAACAGCTGAGCCAGCCTGTCCGATTCGTAAGCGGACATGGTGAGGAATTGCACGCGGTCAGAAGCTGATATTCACGGAATGCCGTCGGTCAAGAGGGATTCGGGAGCAATTGATACCCCGCCCGCTCCAACGCACGGTGCACGGCAGCCAGAACCGCCGGTGTATCGGAATGCGGAAGCACGGCCACCACCGGAGCAGCATGGAGTTTGGCCATCAGCTGGTCGGTTTCTGCGCCTGCGAATTTATCGCACGTTTCGTACAAGCCTCCAGGACCTTCTTCAAGGATATTGTGCTCGTCCAGGATCTTGCGCAGCGTGGCGATGATGGCAGCGGTGGGAGTCGGCATCAGCAAGGCCGCTATCGCACCGTGGTCGAGCCGGAGTTTCGCGGCAATCGAGAGGGGCTCTCCACCGTTGAGTCGCTGGACCGCCGGTAACAGAATCTTTTCCTCCATCCCGATATGACGAAGCAGTCCGGCTCGGAATTGATCATACACACCCTGCTCCACTCCCTCTGTAGAAGAAAGAGCCGATTGAAGCAGTTGCTCCAATCGCCGGTGATCGTCTGCAAGAAAACGCATCACCGACCCGGATGGTTCATGCTCCTGGACCTGCACCGACCGCCTCCGACCAATGTCATGTCAGTGTCGTGCTCTTCTGAGAATCCCCTCAGATGAGTCCATTTTGCCGTCGTTTCGCTGGGGCATGGTCCTGAGGGGACGGTCCTCTAAAAGCTTTTCATGTCCAAGCCCGGTGAAGTAGAAAAGTGTGCCTGATCATCATGCCGCTTCATGGTACGGGGACTCTAACCTCGATTTCTGGAGGTCAGTGACTTGTCCTCCCTCCGACTCTGGGCCGAAAATCCAAATGATGAACTTGCCGAGAAACGTAGACAGTCCCACAATGATCAAGCCCATAATCACGACCACTCCAAGGCCGAGCCAACTATCGGACACGGAGAACATAGCTGCTCCTCCAGGGAAACCAGGTCTGTTAAAGATTGTACACCCTGTCGGTGAAGGAAGAAAATCTCAGTGCCAGACGGCTTGTGCGTAGACCGTTAAAGCGGAGATGAGGAGGATCGCCAAGGCACCAAAGAAGGAGGCGATGAGTGAGAACGCACCGTACTGTTGAAACTGGGGTCGTCGGATCTGTGGGAATCGCATCAGACAAAATGTCACGAATGATGTCCCGATCCCCAGCAGTGCCAACAGAATTTGATCAGTATCCATTGTTCCAGCGAACCCTTCCTACTTATGTCAACAAATATGCAAGCCCTCCACCGCCGGCCAGCAGGAAAATCAGCCAGCGGAGCAATCCCTCTCGTGCATCAGCTTGAGTTGTATCGATTCGATTCTTGAGTGTCGGCTGTGACTGGAGATACGTATCGATCACATTTCTGGCATCATTCAAACCGATGTTTTGTTCCAGACGAACCAGCCTGATGGCTTCGACTATGCGACCTTGCCACAATGCGGCAATGGCAGGTTGTGGAAGTGTGGGGGGCGGCGGAGGAGTGGTCGGGATTTCGGAGAGCGGAGGCTGGAGAAATGAAAGAGGCATAGGCTGAAACACAGCCTAGCACCATCGCTCGAACAGCTGAAGAGAAACTGAAGAATTGACGAGGACAGCTGGGAAACAAGGGCAAGAAAGTTGAACATCCTGATGTCGCTTTCAGCGCACCGCTCTCTTGATCGGCGTGTCAACGTGATGCGACTGGCTTGCGAGCGATGAAGAGTCGGCCGGTTGAAAGCGGAACTGAGCCATATCCGGATCGCACCTCGTCTACATGGAAACCAGCAAGACGCAACCATCTACAAATCTCCGAAGTGCGGTAAAGGCATTGCTGATGGATCTCTTCGCCACATCGCCAACGGCCCCCTTTTAATCGAAGCGTCGTGATAGTCCTGGTCAATACTCGCCTATTCGAATCAATCAGACTCCCAGCCATGATCGCCCAATCCTTACCGGTCGTTCCAACGACCCATCTCAACGGCTCACCTTTGTCGGGAGGAATCCGGACATCGAAGACAAAGACCCCACCAGCATGAAGCGCGTCGAACGTTCGACTCATCCCTCGTCGCAGAGCAACCGCAGAAGGAAGATAGTTCATAACCTCACCGATTGCCACGATGACATCCCACCGGTTTCTCGAAGGAGTCAGAAAGGAGCCGACTCGGAACCTTCCCTTCGGTACTCGATCCTTTGCGAGACAGACCATCGCGCGAGAGATATCCACTCCTAGCACTTCATACCCCGCCTGAATAAATACACCTGTTGGCTGGCCCTACCACGCCCCAAGTGGAGAAGGCGGCCTCGACGTAGATGCTTCGCTCGCAACGTTTGGACGATAACGGTTGCTGCGTGGGCCGCTCCAGCGGAATATCCTTGATCATGGATATAGGCAAGATCCTCGCTGTACATCGGAAGGTACGCTAACGCTGTGATTATCGGCCGGTCAAGAAGCAGGAACTGACAGGCTCCACATGTTCCGTCCAAATATCTTCTCTTGCTTCATGTTTTCAAAGCCCGGCCGTAGAATACCAATGTGAGAGGCCTGGATGTCTCTTCGAGTAGTAGCGATCTTTCTTGCCACTGTAACGATGGGTTTCTGGGATACGGCGAGTGTTGCCGAAACAACCAGTGCCACGAACGAGCTCATCGGGCCCGTTCGCACCGTGACGATCAAGAAACTTGGCTATTCTGCGACCGAGACCTATGATCGGGCCGGCCACCTCATAGAAACCGCCATCGATATCCCATATGCCGACACGGCCACGTATTCCCTGTTCCGGTACGACCAGGACGGACACCTCCAAGAAGAACTCGGTCTCGATTCCAATGGGAAGCTGATGTTCCGGAAACGGGTTATCTACGCGCGAGACTCAGAGGGCCGCGATACCGCGTCTGTGACGACCTCAGAGAACGGCGGTTTTCAGCACGCAGAGTTTTCACTGTACGATCAGCGAGGCCACCTCTGGGAGCAGTTGTGGGTCAACCATTCGATCACGCATAAGAGTCTGTTCGACGTACTCGGTCGGCGCATTTATTCCGCCCGGTACAGCAAAGGCGAGTTGTTCAGTGAGTTGAAGCACCGGTATGACGTGCAGGGACGGTTACAGGAGATCGTCATTTACAACGCGCAAGGGGTTCAGGCCGGTCGGGTGGCAAACGACTATGACGATCGGGGAAGGCGTGTGCGGGCAACGACCGAAATGCTCGGCGAAAATCAGCAACGAAAGTGGATCACCGCTTATGAATATGATGACATGGGCAACTGGATCAAAGAACTGACTACAGAACAATCGTCCACTTCGGGAAAAGTTCCAGCGTCCGCCGTTCTCGTGCAAGAGCGCCAAATTCAGTACTACAATCTCGCCGAAAACAAAGTTCCCTAAGAGCTGTTTCTCCATCACCGTCCCGCAAAGCTTCTTGCGGATCGGACAATCCTTACGGTCACACCCAGTTCGTAAGCCTACGGATCGAGATGTCACCGTATTGTCTTCAGGCCGTAGGGAATCGAGCGGTCAGTCACGTGGCTGAAACGACGTGTTGGACCATCTGTCGCACGACCGGTCCATCGATGTAGGGAGTCGGTCAAATGCCGGACAGGCTCTGTTGGGCGCGAAACGCGGTAGTATTGTGGGGAGAGACGACACCCAGTTCTTGTTGTTGGAGAAACGCAGATATGGCGATTGTCTTCTCGATGTGTGTAAGACCGGTCACTTGAGAAGCGGCTCGTTCGAATTCAAGCAACGTCACTTTCTTCTGACGGCACAGCCGTTGAATAAATGGGCTCCAGACCGGTTCAAAATGATGAAACCACCAACCTGGTGTGGTCACATCTCCTGAGCATCTCATGGAAGATGTCGGTCCACCTATGAGCTCGGTCATAGCGCTATGTTCGATCCCGTATTGATCCTGCCTGGATGCTGCCGGCTGATGCAGAATAACAACTCGTTCTTTCTGACTTAACTTATCCACAATTTCCCCACCCCGCTTCGTTCCGCACACTGAATGGTTTGAGAGGTCAAGCAATTCAGGTGCCCAGGCCATAATATTTTTATTTGGTAATGTGTTGCGAAATATTTTGAAAACAGCGAGTGGTTCGATTGTATGAAATTGTCTTCAATTGTATTATTCTGGGACACTGACTTCGATGAAGTTAGACACCACTTTCCTCCTTGCATGAGGACCCACTTAAATAAATTAGTTGGATTGCTTAGGATTCTAAAAATCTATGCGCAATCTTCACCATGCACGATGAATTATGATTCGTTCAAGATGTTCTATTATTGGACACCACATGCATAATTTTGAATAGGACCAGACACGCTGCTTCCCCTCTCATCTGACAAGATGACCACATGGAATACAAATGACCTGGGACGACGCATCAAGATATTGCGAAGCGTCTCAGTTTCAGAGTGTTTCACAATGAAACACATCCAAGTGCTCTGTGCATCGGTTCCGCTATTTTTGTGGACGCTCCAAGGGTGGGTTATGAATATGCCTCCGGTATGTTCTGCGGTAGCGCTACCTCCATAAAGAAAACGCCATTGGAACTCGGAACGTTACTTGGAGATCTGGTGCTTCCCGTGTCGCTCCGACACCAACGACAAAGTTAATAAAGCTGCGATCACTCCATCGATATGAGCCTCCAATGAGCAAGACCCCGATATGAGTGACTTGCGGCGCGGTGGTGAGCAGCAGGTTGGAGGCAGACGTGGGTTTAGAAAAGACCGTGTGATCGTACCCCAACGTCAATGATAGTTTTTCATTGAGCGATACGCCGAGGCCTACATTGGCGTTGCCACCACTCCCGGGATCGACGCGTCCGATCCCACCGCCTACGTCGCGGGGAATGTTATAGATGAAGCTCGCCCCACCGAAAAAAACGACCGGATCGCTAGGAAAGAGTACCGTAACACCCGGTTGGAAAATGTAGAAGCCGGATCCCGTAGGTAACTCAGTTTGAACGCCGGTCAGCGGGTCTTGAGGCACCTCAAAGGGACCCGTACCACTGGCGCTCTTGAATCGCGCGAACCCGATGAAATACGGTTTATCGGGTCCACCTTGGTTGATCTGAAACCGGCCGGTGGTTTCAATGTCTCCGAGACCTGACCCGTTGAAGGTGGAGATGGTATCGGTTTGGGAAGGGGTAGCAATGGGGCGCTGAGTAATCGAATCCTCACGATAGAGATAAGGTATGCGTACCTCGACCTCCAGCCGATTCGTCAATCCGTAGCGTCCTACCAGAGCGGCAGTATAAATGTCCCGGCTCACCCCTTGGATGTTAATGAGCCCGATTGTTATGGCTGGGACAATGGTAAACCCCGTCAAGGTTACCCGATTACTGCTGAGATGGGCGAATTGCAGATACGGCTCCACAATTAACGTACCCTTCGGAGTGAGTACTCCCGCGCCGGGCAAATCGAATGTCCGGACCATCCAGGAAGGGAGAATCTCTTTCTTGCTCTCCGGGGCGACCCCTACGGGACCGGCAGGTTTCGTTGCTACAGGAGGCTCTTGCGCCACGGGCTCATCAGGTTCAGGGCGCTGCGGTCGGGTGTTCTGAGCTGCCTGTTTGTTCGCAACAAGAAATTGGGATAGGTCCGGACACAACTGCGACGTTCTATCGGGAAGATTCATCCCCTTATACACGGTTGTCTGGTTCAACCGCTTGCCAAGCAACCCCGGTTGCGCGGCACTCACTTCCGATGCCGTCAGATTAAGGATGAGCCCCAGCGCCTGGATTAACCAGATGGCCTCAAAAACTTTTCTGACAATTCGCTGCACGTCGGTAGACTAACCCTCTGGATCAGTATAAATCTCTTAATGATGGATCGCGCCTATGTTGGCTTGCGAGAGCGCGTTACCAAGATGGAGCGATCGAGCCCAGGTCAGGGCCTCTACCGTTGCATTGATGACGGTTTCACTCTGAATGGTTCTATTATCGAGCGAGTTTTGGATCACGGTCATAAATGGCGGAAGCGAGGAGACATCGTGAGGTAACGAGTTGCCCGGTCCGCTTTGGATGAGCGTGAAGGTCTCGCTGGGATGGTCGGCGACAGGCCTCACAGCTGTATGGTCGACAACGGGTTTCACGTTTGAATGCTCGGCTAAGGGCCTCCTCGCAGACTGATCCGCAGAGGGTGTCCGGTTCGAGTGATCGGCAAAGGGATTCCAGTCCTGACGATCGGCAAATCGTGTCATGTCCGGAATCTTCAGCACCGTTGAGCTGACGAGCTTCCCATTGTCGAACACATTCCGCTCGATCCCGAATGACATGAAGGGCCCATCCGGGTCTCGTTGAAATCCCCCTCGCATACTATCCAAGACCGCTTCGCTCACCGGTGTGCGAAACGTAAAATCCCCCTCTCGCACGGACGCTATCGCGGGAGTCATGAACTGAAAGCCCAGAAGTGTCAACATGACCATCTTCATCATGCGGCGAATCGATCTCGATAAGAGATTCATCAGAAATCCCTCCCTCCAGGGCGAAACAACACGATATTGTTCAAGGTGTCCGGGCTGAGCGGCCGTCCGAGTGGGGATGTCGGACGGACGCTCCAATCACGTGCGGTATTGAATTCCCCACGTTCCGGGAAGTCATGAATGACGAACACCACCCGGCTGGGCCAAGAGGCTTCAAACTGCTGGCGCGGCACCACCCGTAAGCCGACTGCCGGATCGCCGAGCAGGACCTTATCGCCCCGCATGCCTTTCACCACCACAAAATGGTGATAGCCGTTATCGACCATCAGCACGATCGCCGGAATGCCGGCCTGCGAGAGATCGTCCAACGAGACTTGAAAGCCGTCCGCAGGATAACCGTGGGCCTCCAGGAATCGCTTCATGTCCAGGAACGAAAATCCTTCCTTCTGGATTTTTTCCTGGTTGCCGTGGTCGAACATCATGCGAAAGGTCGTCTCTTCAGTGATAGGATGACCGTAGTGATACGTGAGAAGGGTGGCGACGGCGGCCGACCCACAGCTGTAGTCATATTTCTGAAGGATGACAGACCTGACCTTCAGTTCACGCATACTCCAAACTTGGAGCAACATTCGACTCCCTACGCCCGGAGTCACCTCGACCGTCGCCGCCATCGCCCCTGTCGCTACGATCGACAACAGGAACACCGCCATCACATATCTGAAGATCTGTTTCGTCGGCATACGCATCTATTTCATCGTTAAATTCAGCACGGTGCCGCTCTGAATAATCACGTTGTTGCCTGAATTTTGGATGACGATCGGCAGGCCGCTTGCTCCGGCAAACGCGTTGCCATTGATCGAATTATTGCCGGTCACATTGTCGATGGCGGCATTGTCGTAGAGCTTCGCCTTCAGAATGTTCGCATTGATCGTGAGCGGACCGGAATCCGTTCCCCCACGTTGGGTCTCCAACTGAGCCGTTGGAATAGGTTTTCCCCAAGATGAGAGGCTCTTTGTCTCCGTCTCCGGTGAGCCGGCATACGCCATGCCCACGTAGAGCCCGACGAGACTCACCATTGTTGAGAAAAAAATGCGCATGGTACCCTCTCTGACCATCTATGGTGCAACAAGCTGGAGGAGCGGATGGCTCCTCCAGCCAGCTTCTGCTTACCGACCAACCGTGACATTGGCCATCGTGGTGACACCGACCTGCTGCAGGGCCGCGATCCCCGTGTTCTGGATGGCCACCGTCACGCCGGCTGCGCCGGTCAACCCAGAGAGCGTGTTCGAGGCATTGAAGGTCCCGGCGCTTCCACCGTGCGCATCCCCTCCTCGACCACCGTATCCGCCGTTTCCACTCTCCTGGTTCTGTGCAGCCGCGTAGCCGCTTTCGGCGTTGCCGCCGTTTGCACCGTTTCCACCCGTTGCCGAACCACCATTCCCAGCGGTTGCGTTACCGGAGTTTCCACCGGTCGCTGAACCACTGTTTCCACCGGTCGCTGCGGCACCGTTCCCACCGGTCGCCGTACCACCATTGCCACCCGTTGCCGCGGCACCGTTCCCAGCGGTTGCGTTACCGGAGTTTCCACCGGTCGCGCCACCACTGCTTCCACCGGTGGCCGCACCACTGTTCCCTTTTGCCTTGCCACTGTCGGCATAGCCACCCTTACCACTATCGGCATAGCCGGCATCGCCGCTGCGGGCCTTGCCACCATTGCCACCATCGGCATAGCCGGCATCGCCAACCTTGGCCTTACCACCATTACCGCCATCGGCATAGCCTCCGTCGCCGGTCTTAGCCTTGCCCGCATCACCACTATAGGCATCGCCGCCATTGTAGCTCTTGGCTTTGCCCCCATCTCCACCGTTCCCACCATAGGCATCCCCGGAGTTCGCTTTGGCCTTGGCGTAGCCATCTCCGCCATACCCGCCGGAGCTATAGGAAACGGCATTGCCTCCATAATTGCCAATGCCATAGACGGTGTTACCAGACACATATCCATCGAGCTTCGTGGTATTGATGATGTGGGTCTGGTTGAACGAGTTGTTCATGTCCAGCCTGGTAGAGGCAGTCGAATGATTGTTGGCCGCCGCCCCAAAGGGGGAGTAATCGTTCTTTGCCTTTCCATCCCACTTCGTCTTTTCGTTGTAACTGTCTTTTATTTTCGTCTCGTTATTGGAATCGGTGTATGTTTTCGTAACGGTCTTGGTGTCGTTATCGTTTTTCGTAACTGTCTTGCTATTGTCGTTATTGCTGTCCCTCACGGTGTTGTAGCTATCCGTGGTAGTCTTAGTTTTCGTGTAGGTATCGTTATCATTCTTAGTGATGGTCTTCGTGTACTGATCGTTATCGTTCTTCGTGATGGTTTTGGTATCGTTATCGTTCTTGGTGACGGTCTTCGTATACTGATCGTGGCTGTCAACAGTCTTTGTCTTCACCACAGCCTTTGAATCGTCCGTTGCCGTGGCAGTCTGGGCTTGCGCGTAGGGCGACAGGCCGAAAGCCAATGCCATTGCTGCCGTCGTGATCATCACTTTCTTCATTGCATCCTCCTAACGATGAACGGTTAAAGAAAAGAGAACTGCCGAATCATCCGATGTTCGTACTGTGACGACCCGTCACCTCCTTTCCACGTAACTGTGGAGTGGACATCCTGACCTTGGGTTTTGAGCGCGCCATCCCCTCGCACCTTGTCTTCGTCTTCAAATCCTCACGAATGTGTGCAGACATTCACGGGTGACGCTCATCCGGGATCCTTTTACGCTTGTGATCTTCACGTGATTCATCGTCGCAAGGTGGTTCATCCCACAGCACAACATGAATTCGTGGTCCTTTAGGCCTAGAAGACCTTCGATCGTTGGGTTGCATGTGCGTCGGATGATCTCCCGTCTCCTTTGATCCACGGTCGGCCATCCCAGCACCCGGAAGACTGCCTGCCAGCTGAACCGCAATTCGTTGCCGCACTTGATATCGGGAGAAGTGGCCGAAAAGACAAAGTCAGCAGGACACCTCGCGACTCGATCGCTCCAAACCTCCACGGACGTTGCATGCTCCGCCCACAACCCCTCTTCCCTCTTGTCAAACACAACTCCCACCTCCTCACAGGATTTTCGTCGAGCTCCGCTATCTCAAAAAATACCTGCATTCACTGCAGATGGGCGCTGGTTTCACCTGCCCTTCTTGTCACACCTCATTCAGTTGCAGCAGAGGTAAAGCAATTCATAGACCAAGCTCAGAACAACTTGATTTTGTGAAGCCTTGTGAAAAATGGGAGTGCAGAGAGCGGGAGCTGATCGAGGCAATCAGCCTTGTTGTGTCATGGCCGAGCGCTTGAGACCCGGTCTTTCAGAGATCTGGAGAACAGATAGAGGGGCCGTATTCTCCAGCGCACCGATACAATCGCCATTCTATTCGTATACTTAATTGTCAGGGGACTAACCGTCTAGGTATTGGAGGAGCCCTCCGGGGCATTTAGCTACGTTCTAAAAATAGACGGATCTGAATGGCCCTACCGCAAAGTACTGGATGGCATCAACATAAGTAAATACAATGACCTAGATGGTCACGAGAGCCCTCGTGACTAAAACCACTGTCTTATGATGAAACAGCTCTGCTAGGTTGATTGATCTGCGAGATCGATTGAGAGAGTTGATGCGCCGGCTCCAAGGGAAGATCCACCGGTGCAGACTCACGAGACATTCCATCCCCGCCTTCCTGAGCAGAGGGGTTTTTAGATTTCTTGGGCTTCGATCTGGAGCCCAACGAAAGTGGAGTTGCGGCCGGCACAAATTTTTCAAGTCCATAGGCCCGCAGTTTGCGGTACAACGTTGAGCGGCTGACCTCCAAGTCTCGAGCCATCCGGGTCAAGTTTCCTCGATGCAAACTGATTGCCTTCACCAGCAACTCCATCTCGATCCGTCGGTGAGCGGCTCGTAGGGAATTCAATGAATCGACTGTGTGAGGTTCCTCGCCGGGCAGGTCCAAGTCCTGTGGAGTAATCTCCATTCCCTCCGCCATGACGACGGCTCGTCGGACCCGATTGCTTAACTCCCGCACATTTCCCGGCCAGGAATAGGAACGCAGCACATCGACGGCTTGAGGTGTATAGCCTTGGATCGACTTGTGATAGGTCGCAGCGGCCCGCTTGAGAAAGACCATTGCCATCAATAAAATGTCCTCGCCTCGGTCCCGTAGCGGTGGCAGGTGAATATGTAAGACGCCAAGCCTATAGTAGAGGTCCTCGCGAAAGAGGTTCTTGTCGATCGCCGTTTTCAGATCCACATTCGTCGCGGCAAGGACACGCGCATCGACATGGAGCGTCTCTTGTCCTCCGACCCGTTCGAACGTGCCCTCCTGCAAAAACCGAAGCAGCTTGACCTGTAGGGGAGGCAGCAGATCGCCCACCTCATCAAGAAACAACGTGCCGCCGTTCGCCGCTTCCAGTCTGCCCTTCTTTTGTTGGACGGCTCCTGTAAAGGAGCCACGTTCATGACCGAACAATTCCGATTCCAATAAGGTTTCAGGGACGGCTCCGCAATTGATCGGCACGAACGGCCCATGCTTCCGGAGGCTTCGCTCATGGATCGCTTGCGCGGTCAATTCCTTACCCGTGCCTGTCTCACCGGTAATGAGTACCGGCAGCTCGGTGTTCGCCATCTTGCGAACCAAGTCAAAGACCGCGCAGATAGCGGGACTCGCTCCCACCATTTCGTCCACGGTTTCCACAAGCACCTCCTCTGTGTCGATTCCTATCGTGACATCCCTGAGGTCTTGCTTTTCACGCGGTATCTGTCCACCATACGAACGGACAGGGCGTTGTCTTTGAGGGGCTCGAAAGGCCTTATTCTCAAGCAGAACATCAATGAACGAAATGCCCTGTTGTGCACATTGGAGCGATGCCCTGGACGTACGGCCCTATCTTATACCATAGGTAAGTACTACGGCTCTAGCCGAAATACTTGCGCGGTTTTACATATCGACCACAATTCTTAGGAGGACTACCTCCCGGGCCGATACCGTTCTTCTAACATCGAATCCATATGAGCGATTAGTGCGTAATGGCTCTACTCCATGCCATTAAATCAAGGCCTTTTAGATCCATCGCTAACCGTAGATGGCTCTTGCGCGTTCCGTTCTATGACAATCGGTCCAAGCATGTCAGGCCAGTTCGGGAATAGGTATGATTCAAAACTGACCTGAAGTCGATTATGGGGTTTCGTGGCACATTAAGGCACCGACTCGAAGTGACCTCCTCGAGTAACTCCTCGCGATGGAACAAAGTTCCTGCTCTGGAGCGGATTCCGTGTCCGGAAGTCTTTTGCTTACTGGGAGAATCGCATGTTCGACTGGATGACTCATTCAGAGATGTGGATCGCGCTGGGCACGCTCACGGCGCTCGAAATCGTTCTCGGAGTCGACAATATTATTTTCATCTCCGTCCTCGTGGGCCGGCTTCCTCAGCACCAGCGAAATCTGGCGCGCCGCCTTGGGTTGGGCCTCGCGATGGTCGCGAGATTGGGCCTGTTATTCTCTATTTCGCTCGTGATGGAGCTGACGTCTCCGCTCTTCACGGTGCTGAATCAAGCGATCTCGGGGCGGGATCTGATTCTCATCATCGGCGGCCTGTTTCTTCTGGCGAAGGCCACTCACGAGATCCACAACAGTCTGGAAGGCGCTGATGAAGGGATGGCCGCAGCGGTTCCCGCCGGCTTCGGGATGATGTTAGTGCAGATCGCTGTGCTGGATATCGTCTTCTCGTTGGATTCCGTGATCACGGCGGTGGGGCTCGTCGATGAAGTATCCGTTATGGCAACGGCGATTATTGGGGCCGTACTCGTCATGATGTTCGCGGCCCGGCCCATCGGCGATTTCGTCGACGCCCATCCGACGATCAAAATCCTCGCGCTGTCGTTCCTCATCCTTGTCGGTGTGACCTTGATGGTGGAGGGATTCGACGTTCATGTACCGAAAGGGTATATCTATTTCGCGATGGCATTTTCGGTGGCCGTAGAAATGATCAACCTACGAATTCGTGCGCGCACCGCCCCGCCGCTGAAGTTGCACAACCGGTACTCGAGCGGCAAGAGAGAATTTTATGAATCCGAACGTTGAAATCCCCTTTTTCCCACCGCTCAGGTAAGCTTCAGAGAGCGCTGAACGCCAGCCCTTCAGGATGGTCCAATTGCGGTCTTGTCATGGTCCGTCGAAGATGATTTGGACGTCTTGTTCGTCGAGGATCATCGGACTGTCATGTGCCGCGGTCATCGTTTTGTTCATGATCTCTCCTTGTGCGGATTCCCGCTACTTCGGTAGCACGCATGAACGACCAGCAAGAACTGGAAAACTACAGAAGGAGGTAAGAGAGCGGTTTCTTTGAGGACGCAGACCACACAACTCAAAAACTTATCGTACCTCGGAAGGGTTTTCAGTCGGCGTTCGCGCCGATAACGGGGTCGCCAATTGCTCAAGCGATTGCCCCTCCGCCTTCACTCCCAACC
>JBBIKN010000066.1:0-18643 GCA_037445435.1 Nitrospira sp.
GCACAGTTCGGAGCCTCGATGGCTTTTTTGTGTCACGAGTCGTGAATTATCTGGGCTAGGACGAGCAACTGACCGCTAAGTGCTTGCCCCAATTGGGGGGTGGAGCGGCGTAGGTGTCCATACCCGGTTGATCGCTGTAGGGATTTTGCACCAGCGTGAACAACCTGGTCACTTCTGAAAAGTCTTTCTGTTGTGCTCGTTCGATGGCCACCTGAACCAGGTAATTCCGCAGCACATACTTTGGATTCACACGATTCATGCGGTCACGCCGTTCGTCGTCACGGCTGCCTTCACCCCGCAATCGATCTCGATAGCGCACCGCCCACTCGTCGAACCGGTCTCGGTTGAGAAAGTGGTCGCGCAGCGTTTCGTTCGCCGCGCCTTCAGCCGAAGAGAATGTGCTTAATTCCCGAAACACAATCGTATAGTCCGCATGGCTGCCCTGGAGCAGGCCCAGGAAGTCGCGAATGAGTTCGTCATCCTCCCCCTTCGCATCTGCCAACCCGAACTTCGCCCGCATGTGTGTCAGATATTTCCGCTCGAACAGAGACTGGTAGGTATCGAGCGCTGCCTTCAACACCTCTTTCTCCGCCAATGGCAACAGGGCCTGAGCCAGGCAACTCAGATTCCAGAGTCCGATGTAGGGTTGCTGGTTGAAGGCATAGCGGCCGTTGTGGTCTGATTGATTGCAGATGAAACCCGCGTCGTACCCGTCCATGAATCCATACGGCCCATAATCCAGCGTAAGACCGAGAATCGACATGTTGTCAGTATTCATGACTCCATGTGCCCAACCGACGGCCTGCCATTGTGCGATCAAGTTAGCGGTACGCTCGACGACTTCGCCGAAGAACCGTACATACTTGTCGTTACCATCGCGGAGATGAGGGAAATGCTGGTCGATCACGTAGTCGGCCAGAGTCCTCAAATGGTCCTGCTGTTTTCGGTAATAGAAGACTTCGAACGTGCCGAAGCGAACATGTGACGGTGCCATACGGACCAGCATCGCGCCGGTTTCAATCTGTTCTCGGTACACCTTGTCGTCGCTACCGACCAGGCAGAGCGCCTGTGTGGTGGGGATCCCGAGGCCCTGCATGGCGGCACAGCAGAGATACTCGCGGATCGTCGAGCGCAGCACTGCGCGACCGTCTCCATCGCGTGAAAACGGGGTCAGTCCTGCCCCCTTGAGATGCAGGTCCCACCGTTCCCCTCGTTCGCTCGTTGCCTCGCCCAATAAAATTGCCCGTCCGTCGCCAAGCTGTGGGACATACACGCCGAACTGATGACCGGAGTACAGCATCGCGAGAGGCTCCATACCCGGCACGAACGTGTTGCCCCCGAAAACACGTGCAAACTCGGGCCTGACGACCTCTTCGGGATTGAGATCGATTAGTGCTGCCGCGGCGGGATTGAAACTCACCAGGTACGGAGCGCTAGAGAACGATGTTGGCTTCAGTTTGGCATAAAACGCCTGAGGGAGCCTGGAATACGTGTTGTCGAAGGTCAGTTGTTCAAGAGGCCGATGGGACATGTGGTGAGCATGCCAGGGGACCCCCTTCGTTTGCAAGACAGAGGGATTAGCGGACGGACGGCAGAATTTCCCGATCCATGGTGAAGACGAAAACCTTTTCGCCGAGTTGCACATCGATATCGGTAAAGAGAGTCAATATCTTGGCTCCGGTGATGTCGCTCACCTGCTCGCAGAGCTTATCGCGCCCCTGCGCGATGAGCGCTTGCCTCAACCGTTTGACCATGTCGACGCCATCGGGCGTTTTGGCCAACTGGCGTTCGGCCGGTGTGAGCACTCCTTTGAGCCGAACGACGACCAGGTCCCGAATGATGAACGCTTTGACCTCTTCGGGGCCACGGCCCATGAATTCCTGTTCGAATTTGATGATTGCGTTCCGTATCGCATTTTCCATACTGGTGATCCGCACGGGATTATAAGATCGCTCGTGGCCTCGAACAAGGCTCTTCCGCTTTATTTTACCTCAGTGGCTAGCATGGGATCTTTGTGCACTGGCGCGATGAATGAGGAATCCGCACCGTGGTTTGAAGCTTGACGTTGCCCTCTCACCCGTATTATTGATAGGTCCAGCTTTGGCCCAGGTGGCGCTGTTGCCGATCCCAACGTCTGTTGAAGGTCGGCAAGACGTCCGTTCATCGTGACATCGGCAGTAGGGTGACC
This sequence comes from Nitrospira sp., assembly GCA_037445435.1. Classification (GTDB taxonomy): domain Bacteria; phylum Nitrospirota; class Nitrospiria; order Nitrospirales; family Nitrospiraceae; genus Nitrospira_D. Next base: position 2,189 of record JBBIKN010000066.1, read on the forward strand.
GGCAGTTCATACGGGAGGCCGGTGACAGTACGAGCCAGTCAGTTCTGTTTGACTCGTTGTCGAACAGGCCGGCTGGCTTTTTTGTTATGGGAGAGGAGCGCTCGTTGACCTGGACATTCTTGTGTATCCTGCTGCTTCCCCTGGTCGCCGCACTGATCGTTGTCTGTGCGAAGGACTCGACGCGATATGCTCACTCTAAGGTCGCCACGCTTCTGATGGGAGTAACGTGCCTGGGTGCTTCGGTGACGCTCTACATTGTCACGACCTCAGGACCGATTGCCATTCGGCTGTATACATCAGCCATAGCCGCCTCATTAACCATCCCGATTGGGTTCTACATCGACCGACTCAGCGGGGTCATGCTGACATTGATCTCGGCCGTCAGCCTCATCATCTATGCCTACTCCACAAACTACATGTACCAAGACCGTCACTGCCGTCGGTATCTGATGCTGATCTGCCTCACCGACTTTGTCCTGCTTTGTATGGTGTCCAGCTCTAATCTGACGATGCTGTTCTTGTTCTGGCCATTGCTCAGTTACTTGCTCTACATCCTTGCGCACAACCACGGCCACGCTCCGACTCTTGACGGATCAACCGGAGAGGATATTACAAAGCTTTCTTGTTGGGCTGCGCTAAGCGCATTCCGTTCTCAAATAAGCAACAGTTGCTCAGTATTTGTTATTGAGTTTTAGAATTGCGTGAAACAGTTTGAGCGGCAGCATTTGAATGTGGCGGTCTTCAACGGAGCATTTCACGACAGTCGGCAGAACGTATTTCCCTGAGATCCGGTAAGAACAACTTGCCAGAGAAGCGTGGAGAATCTGCCCGATGATCAGCTGAAACGAACATCACTCGGATACAAAGCGATAACGGACGATGGAAAAGATCAAGGTTCTGATTGCAGACGACCATGAGGTGGTCCGAGAAGGGCTCCTGGCTATGCTCAAAAGCGTCGCTGCCATCGATGTCGTGGGAGAGGCGAAGAATGGAATGGAGGCTGTTGTCAAATCAAGGACATTACTGCCCGATGTCATCCTCATGGACCTCCGCATGCCGCTCATGAACGGTGTGGAGGCTACGCGCCAAATCAAACGTGAGTTTCCCCACATTGGCATCATCGCACTCACCATGTATGAGGAGCATAAGCACATCTTCGACTTCGTCCAGGCGGGTGCGACAGGTTATCTGTTCAAAGATTCCGACCGTTCGCAAATCGTCGGAGCCCTTCGGGCCATCGCTCGTGGTGAGTCGCTCATCGATTCAGCTGTCGCAAGCAAGATCCTGACTGAATTCTTATTGCTCGCAGCAGACAACGTCCAGACGCGTCCATTGGTCGATCATGATCTGACGGAACGCGAACTTACTGTATTGCAGCTCGTGGCGAACGGCCAGTCCAACAAGGAGGTCGCCACCAGTTTAGGACTGAGCGAGAAAACCGTAAAAAATCACTTGAGGAATACCTTCCATAAACTGCACGTCTACGATCGCACACAGGCTGCGGTCTTGGCGATTCGCCGAGGCATTATTCCACTAGAGAAGTTCTGATGTATTGTTCTCGAGATCCGCAGAAGGTGTCTTGAATTGCCCACACACGTCAATTACTATGGTTTCAGATCCCTCACGACGGCGAGTCCGCGGTTGGGGGAGCAATATGAAACCTGGGCGATCAGGCGAACGGTATGAATAAGGCACATGGTGTAGACGAGGAGGATGGAGGGCCAGTAGGGCCATCCTCTTACACTTGCGGGATTGTGCTGAGAAATGGAGGAAGTAACAATGCGAGTCGTAGCAGGTGTGAACGTATCGAGTGAGACCTTCTCCGCGGTCAAACAGATCGGGCTACTGTACCACTTGGACGAGGTCGTACTGGTACATGGGGCGAATGTCGACAGGATGGAAGAGCATGATCAGCTCAGTCAAGCTTTGACGGAGTCCGGCCGTTGGGCTGTGGAGCAATGCCGTACCCTGTTGCCTTCTGAGACCGGTACTGTCCGTGCGGTGTGCGAAGCCCAGGATCCGGCTTCCCTTATCCTCGACACAGCTGCTAAGGCGAATGCAGACCTTATTGTGGTGGGCACACGGAACCTCAGCCAGCTGGCGGAAATGTTTATCGGAAGCGTGTCGAATCGGGTCATGAAGCATTCATCGGTGCCGACCCTTGTCGTCAAAGGAACGGCTCGTCCGGTCACCCGCGTGCTCATGGCGATCCAAGAATCCTATGACGCCACACGACTACGGACCTGGTTGATCACTCACCCCTTCAAGAACCCCGTGTCACTCACCATCCTCTCGGTCATTCCTTCCACATCGGAGATCAGCGAGCACGCGATGGTTGTGCCGGAATCCCCGGAAGACCGAAAGAGGCAGGTTCAGCAGCTGCTCGACGATACGGGGCAAGCCTTGACAGGTCCTCACTTCAAGGTGTCGACGTCCGTCGCCATGGGTGATCCCGTCAGAACCATCTGTGAGGCGGGAAAGAATCACGACCTCATCGTAGTCGGCTCGCATGGTAAGAAAGGACTGAGTCGTTTCTTGCTGGGCAGCGTATCAGGAGCGGTTGTGCATCGAGCCGGCTGCTCGGTGTTGGTGGTGCGCTGACGCGAAACTGTGACTCGTCGGTCTCCCGCCGACGAGCCACACGGAAACCATACCGTGCTGACCTCCGTCATGAAACACGCCGGCCGATGACACAGACTTGATCGTGGCATCGGCTGAGGTGTGCGCAATGAACCGGCCACATCACTCTCCCTTGAGCACCTGAGTTTCGGAGGAACCTTTTTGTCAGCCTCGCACCAGCGCTGAGACGTCGCTGTGTGACGTGGGCTTGAGCCCTTCCTTGCCCACTTCTTTCACAGTGCCTCCCGTCAGGGCGTATTCACCATTGAAGAGGTGGAACCGCTCATTCACCGTGTGGTCCATGTAGCTGACGCCGCTGTAGTCGATCGCCAGTTTCTTGCCGGGCGGGAGTTTATCCAGCTGGTCGCGCATCGACACGAAATTGATGAAGCCGTGTGCGCCTCTGAGCTTCAGGGTGAGAGCGTCGCCTTTTTCTTCCACACTGGCATCGGCCTTCATCGAGCGAACACCGCGCAGCGCGTTGGTTACGACTGCGATGACGAATCCGAACACGACCCCCCACAGCAGATCCTCCAGCACCACCACAAGGCACGTGGCGATCATGTAGATGACTTCCTCTTTGCCGATATGCGCGGCATGCATGAACTCTTTGGGGTGTGCCAAACGAAAGCCGATGAACACCAGCATGCCGGCCAACGCGGCCAGGGGAATCATGTTGAGGACACCAGGGAAGAGCGCGACAGCCAGAAGAAGGAAGAACCCATGAAAGAAGTTGGACCAGCGGGTGCGGGCGCCGTTCATGATATTGGCCGAACTACGAACCACTTCCGCGATCATCGGAAGGCCGCCGATGAATGAGGACAGCATATTGGTGGTGCCTTTGCTGAGCAGCTCCCGATTCATATTGGAGCGCCGCTTCCATGGATCCATCTGGTCCATGGCTGCGGCGGTCAACAACGATTCCAAGCTGGCAACCAGTGTGTACGTGATGACGAATTTCCAGAACACGCCGGTGCCGGCCATGCCCCAGTCAGGGCCCTGGAACGAACCCATAAAATCCAGCGGGACTTTGACGAGAAACTCCGGACCGATGTCGAGCACTTGAGCCAACGGGACGGTGACCAAGATGACCGCCATCGGCGCCGGCAGAAGGCTGCCGATTTTTCCAAGATACGGCCACGCGATCATGATGGCCAAGCTCAGTCCACCGATCAGGGCCACGCTGGGAACCAGATTGGCAAAGCTGGAGGGAATCGCCAGGATCGTCGGAATCATCTTGCCGGAGAAGGTCACGCCGAGGAGCGAATGGATCTGCTTGGACATGATGATGATGCCGATCCCGGCCAACATGCCGTGCACCACGTTCAACGGAAACATGTTGGTAAGCTTGCCCATCTTGGCCAACCCCATGAGAATCTGCAGCCCACCGCAGACCACGCCGACGGCCAGCGCGTATCGAAAGCCTGTCTCGACATTCACAGTGCCGTCGGGCATGGCGCCCATCGCTTGTACCGCGCCATACACAATCGCGATCAGGCCGGCAGCCGCGCCGTTAATGGTGACGTAAGAACCTCCCAACAGAGAGCCGAGTAGACCGCCGATGAACCCGGCGATGACCCCGGCGATCGGCGGAGCGCCGGACGCGATGGCGATGCCCAGGCTTAACGGCAGGGCGATCAGAAATAAAATAAAGCCCGACATGACATCGGTTTTCGCGTTCTGCGTTAATCCCGGAAGAAAGTCCAGAGGTATCGGACCGGCGTCCGCGACTTTCACTGCACCTTTTTCTGCTGACATAATGGCTCCTTCTACGTGATTGCTCTTCTGATGCGTTCTCTTATCCGATGACCAGGACGGGGACGGCGACGCGGTGGAGGACTTTCTGAGCCACGCTCCCGGAGATAAACCGGACCGCGCTCTGAAAGCCATGGGATGCCATAATCACCAGGTCCTGTCGCGCCGATTCGTCCACGATGACCTCCGGCGGATCGCCACTCGAAACCTGGCCATGTGCCCTGTAGCACCCGCCGGCAGGGGCCTGGGCAGGTGTCCCGCTGAGCTTGGCCGCGACGTTATCCACAAGCTTCTGCCCCCAGCTCACCGAATCCTCATGCAAGTTCTCATGAAATCGATCATGATGGGCTAGTGACGTATCGTCGCGATAGGCCTTGAGCGTCGGTACCACATGCAGCACGGTCGTCTCGACCGGGTCGTGAAAGGGGTTGGCCAAGAGCCAGCGCTGGATTTGCGCCGCGTCGTCGATCCCATTCACGGCGACCAGCACGCGACGGATCTGTTCCGGTATCTGTTTGACGACCAGCGTCGAGCAAGGGGCATGGCTGGCGATCCGTTCGGAGACGCTGCCGACGGTGAATTCTCGCTCTTCGCTACTGAGCCCGCGCGAGCCGGTGACGATCAAGTCAGCCGCCTCCATCTGCGCGGTATTGATGATCACGCGGGCCGCGTTTCCCAGCTCGCATACTTGCTTGACCACGAGGTTCAATTCAGGCGGAATGGACTTCGCCGCTTGCTCCAGGAACTTGTGACCGGCATCCAGCAGGGGACGCAGCTCTTCCGGAGCCAGTCCTCGACCGATAGGCCCCCTCTCCGGATACTGCGCAAGCCCGTGATCGATCGCATGCACCAGCGTGAGCTCGACCGGGGTGTAGAGTCGAGTAACCGCATGCACCAGCTTGAATGTCGGATCGGATCGATCGACTGCCACGACCACACGCATACTCTTCTCCTTTTCTCAGCCACCGTAGACGGTCATGGCGCGGTAAACATGGCCAGGATCCGGAGCGGCTGCACCTGCGCGAAGTGCTGCACGAGGGTGGAGACGCTCGCTTGTATCGGATTCAGTAGGATGTTTGGGTAAAGACCGATGGCAAGCACGACGACCGCCATCGGTAGGACGGCCACTATTTCGCGACGAGTCAGGTCCGGCAAGGTGGACACATAGGGAGTGACGGGCCCCAAGACCATACGCTGAAACATCCAGAGCATGTACACCGCACCTACTACGATACCGATAAGAGCGAGTAGGACAAGAAGATAGCTGTGATGAGAGGTGCCGGCTAGAATCATGAACTCCCCGACGAAACTTCCCGTTCCCGGCAGGCCAATGGATGCCATGACGAAGATGGTCAACAGTGCCGCGAACTTCGGCATCACCTGCTGCAGCCCTCCATAGGCTCTGATGATCGGATTATGCGTGCGGTCATACAACATTCCGGCTGCAAGGAACAATGTCCCCAAAGTCATACCGTGGCTGACCATCTGAAAGACTGCCCCCTGGATCGATTGCTGGTTCAGCCCAAAAATTCCCAAGGTGATGAACCCCATATGCGCGATAGAGGAATAGGCGATGAACCGTTTGATCGCGCTTTGCGCCATGGCCACAATTCCGCCGTAAAGAATGGCCAGCACAGAGAGCCCCTGAATGAGCGGGGCGAATGATGCTGAGGCTTCGGGGAATATTGAGAGACAGAACCGGATCAGCCCGTAGGCCCCCATCTTGAGCAGGAGCCCGGAAAGAATGACGTGCCCCACAGCGGGTGCCTCCCCATGCGCGTCGGCGATCCACCCATGAACGGGGAGCATGGGGACCTTGATGGCGAACCCCAGGAGCAACGCCAGGAAGATCCAAAACTGGACATTCGGCGCATACTCCATCTGTCTCAGAGCCAGTAGATCGAAGGTGCCTCCGAAGTGGTGCAGCGCCTCAATCCCAAGCCCGAGCAGCAGACTCCCGGCCACGCTGAACAAGAGAAACTTGATCGCCGCGTGAACCCGTTTAGGTCCTCCCCAGAATGCGATCACGAAATACATGGGGATCATCGCGATTTCCCAGAAGACCAAAAAGAGAAAGGCGTCCAGTGCGGTGAACACGCCTGTCACGGCCAGTTCCACCAAGAGGATCAGCATCATGAAGGCCTTCGTGTTATCGATTCTCCAAGAGACCAGGACGCACAAGGGTATGATTGATGTTGCGAGAAAAACCAGCGGCAAACTGATGCCGTCAATGCCGACCGCAAACTTGAATGTGACAAGCGGCAATTGCACGCGGTCCACCATCTGCAAGCCGATGGCCGCATTGTCAAAATTTGCCCACAAGCCCAGGGTGAGGCCAAGGGCAATCAAGGTAATGCCGAGCGTCGCCCAACGAATGGTCTCGACATGGCGGATGAACCCCACGATGACCAGCCCGATAGCAGGGGTTAGGACGATCCAGCTTACGAGATGCGAAACCAAGAACGAATTCTCCATGCTCGCCCTTTCATGTCATCATCAATGAGAACACGAACTCGATTCCCTCGATCAGAACGAGAAGCCCCACAAGAAGCACCAGAAGAATGCGGAGAAATCTGGGGTCGGAGGCATGGTGCGGTACAGTTCCCCCTTGTCGGTACAAAGGATCGTCCTCACCCGTTTTCTTGACCCCCACGACTTTCGAGAGTCCTGTCGCCATTCTGAACGATGCGTTGACAAGCCCACTCGAGGGCCGATCGATAAGCCGCACATCCAGGTTTTTCCAGAGCCAGGAAGCGAATCGCAGGTACGGTCGGATAATCATGGTCTCGTAGACTTGATCGAAGTATCCTTGATTCAAGAAGAACAGGTAGAGCGTTTTTTTTCGCTCGGCCCACCATGCCGAGGGATGGGCCGGATGGAGATGGAAATAGAACGCTGTGGCCCAGCCGGCTATCGCGGAGCCGACGCCAAGAAGAAGGCTCACGGGCGACCAGCCGGCAAGCGAAATCCTCGCCAGCGCTTCGACTCCCTCCGGGTGTACCGGAGAGATGAATACGAGAAAGTCGCCCCAGATCAGCAGACGGAAGAGGGCGAGTCCTGCCGTGATCGGAATGAGTCCCAGGAGCAGCGAGGCCGAAAATAGTTGCGGCCGCATCATCCTCGGTCGAAATCCCTCTGACCAGTCGACGCGCCCGGATGGCGTGAAGATCTCCATGACCCCTTGGAACAGATAGAAGGCGACGAAAAACGTCGTGCCCAGCGCCGTAATCCAGAAGGCCACCCGTGCATGGTCGACGTGCGACAGTTCCCACAACTGTTCGTAGGGTCCCCAGAAAATGACGATGGGTGGAATCACCGCCATGATCAGGGCGCCGACGTACAGGTTGACGTATTGCCGTGACACTCGCGTTCCTGAAGAGTGCCCATGTCCGGCGTGGTCGCCCTCGTGGTCGCCATGGTGAGCTCCCCCGATATACTGCAGGGCGCTGCCTGCGGAGAGAAAGAGGAAACTCTTCATGGCGCCATGGGTGACGAGGTGAAAAATGGCGGCGCCATAGGCGCCGACGCCGCAGGCCATCACCATGAACCCGAGTTGGCTGATCGTCGAGTAGGCCAGAATGCGCTTGATGTCGACTTGCGTGAGGGCGACCAGGGCGGCAAAGAGGGCGGTCACGCCGCCGACGACCGCTACCACGTTCATGATGGCCGGGGCCAGCACATACAGCGGCGCCATGCGGATCAGGAGGTACACGCCCGCGTTGACCATGGTCGCGGCGTGGATCAGCGCGGAGACCGGGGTCGGGGCTTCCATCGCAAACGGCAGCCAGACGTGGAGGGGAATCTGCGCGGACTTGCCGATCGGTCCCATGAACAACAGTAACGCAATGACGGAGAGGATGGGGACCTGCCATTCCAGGCCAAGCCATCCCAGGAGGTTCACCGTCTGATCGACGTACTGCGGCGCGGCGGACAAGATCGCCTGGATGTCGAGCGTACCGAACGTGGCCCAGGTCACGTAGATGCCGAATGCGAGGCCGACATCCGCCACCCCGTTGACGAGGAAAGCTTTCGTCGCGGCGTCGCAGGCCGAGGGACGGCGCGACCAATGGGAAATCAAGAGATATGAGCACAAGCCCATGATTTCCCAGAACATGAACAACATGAACAGATTCGCGCCCATGACCAGCATGACCATGGCGAAGGTAAAGAGCGCGATCAGTGCGAAGAAGCGGGCGTAGCGCGGGTCCGCCTGCATGTATCGGCTGGAAAAGACATGGACGAGGCTGCTGACCCCGGTGACGAGGAACAGAATAATGACCGTGATGGCATCCACATAAAGACCTGCCTCTACGGTCAGACTGCCTGAGGTGATCAGGGTATACAACGGGATCGACCTGGCGCCCTGTTGGTACACGTCGACACAGGCCAGGATCGAGAGGAAGAACGAGGCGGCGACCGCCGGGATGGCCAGCCGATGGCTCGACTCGCCGAGCCACCGGCTGCCCAGCGCGATGATCAGGAAGGCGGCAAAAGGAAGGGCCGGGATCAGAATGTACGCCGTGTTCATCATCATGAGATCGGTGGTGAAATCGCCTTCCAGGTTCCTCCCGGCTGATACTCCGAAAACTCTCCCGTGGTGGGATGGCAGGAGACGAGATAGAGCCACTGATTGTTGAAAAAATTCTGAAGCACCACATGGCGGGAGATGGTCTGGGAGATTCTTCCCGTATCCGCCTCGATCACGGTGAGCAGACGGAGCGGCTCATGAAACCGGCGAGCGCCCGTGGTCAGGGCTTGAAAAGGAAACCCTGTTTGCAGATCGCTGTGTCTCCCAAGCATCACGCCGACTCCGCTGACGACGTTGTGCAAGACTTTGCTCCCGCTCCCGTACGCCCAGCTGTCCGTCGCGGAGAAATAATATTGAAAATTGATCATTTGGCACACGACCAGCGGGGCGGTCATGATGGCATCCAGCACCCTGCCGGTTTCGTCCTGGGACTGGTCATAATTGTGGAGAAAGACCCGACCGTCAAGCTTGAGGTCTCGTGTCAGCGACCGGCGTCCCACAATAAACGCCGCATTGCTGGAGAGTCCCCACTCCGGTCGGACCTGTGCCCAGTCACGGCTGACTTGCGATGCATAACCGGCGGCAACCTGGGGCGAGGACCGGCTGGGAGCCCCCGGCAATCGAGCAAGGCGTTCCTGAGTGTTCAGGAGTCTTACCGCTTCCAGGTCATGCTGCAGCTGGCGCACATCCGGACGGTGCGACTCGGGCAACTCTTCCAGATCGAACAAGGTGACGTGGTCCGTGGTCGTATTGTGCTCACCGGCGATAAACCACGTGTCCTCTGGAATTTCGATCCCCTGGTTCCGTAGCTCCTGGCGGACCTTCGGCTTATTGGCCAGGGCTGCCAAGACCCTGGCATTGGGTCCGCCAGGATTCCCTCCGCAGGCCCCGCAGTGGTACGCGGATGCGTAGGGGTTGTTCTCTGTGGTGCTCGCATGGGCGCAGAGCAGCACCAGCCGCGCGAACCCTTTGGTCAGGCTCATGACACGGAGCGCGTTTTCGACCACCGCCGCTTTTTCTGCCGGGGAGAACCTGCGCGCCGCGAAGCGTTCGAGCGCCATATGGTGGTTGTGGGCATTGAGCCCGTACTGATATCGGAGTTCCTCCAGCACGGCATGCTCTTGCTCCACGGAAAGACCAAGCCGCTCGGACGCTGTGGTCTGTCGCCTCGCGTGGCTGCAGTCCTCCGGCTCCCGGAGGGCGGCGAGCCGGAATTCTTCGAGCACCTCCTGCGTGAGGGTAACCGCAATGTTCCGACGGTCCACCCACTGATCGAGTACCTCGGCGATGCAAGCCCGCTCGTTGCCGTCGATGTAGGCCTCACGCTCCTGTTCAGGGAATTTCTCTACCGGGATGCGGGTCGGGATCGGTGGGGTGAGCCAGTGACGCAACGCCGTGCGCACCAGCTCATAGGGCTTCACAAACAGGGTCTTTCCCAGCATCGCCAGTCCGAACACAAGCCCGAACAGGTCGAACGTGAGATAAGAACTGGCGGGGTTCGCCTTGGCCTGGTGAAACAGGTGCCGGACGAACTGGCTCCAGCGGTCCCCAAGCAGGTGGCGTTGGACCCCGGGGTCCTGAGCCCACCGCGGTTCCTCCTTCACCACATATTTTGGCTTGATCAGCACGGGACAGAGGAGGAGATTTTCCTCCCGATTAAGCTTTCGGTAGTCGATGGGCGTGCCGAAGAAGCCGGCGAATCCGATCGTATCGTAATCGCCCTGGGCTTCCAGATGACGGCGGAACGGTTTGGAGCGGGCATCGATACAGAACGCGGCTTGCGCTCGGGGTCTCGGCCGCTCGTGACTTGTGCAGGCTGCGGATCGCTGCCTCTCACTCACCAGCTTCGTAATCAGCGAGTTTCGATATGCTTTCTCGTAGGCCTCGTGCCACACAGGACGAAGCGCGTCGGAAGGGAACCGATCAAGCCAGGACAGCACCGACCTGGCATCCGCCGCCGGCAGGTGTTGAAGATCCTCCGGGCGAAGTTCGAGGAATTGAGCCACGTGGAAGAGGCGCCAGACGTCCCGGCAGAGGGTTTCCGTGTACGCGTCGTGCGCGTGGGAGTCGATGCCCTCCAGGTCATGGGATCGCGCGCATTCGAGGAGATCGGGAAGTGTCGGGTTGATATTCAACTCGCTCCGACAGACTTTCTCGGCCAGCTCAGCCTCGTAAAACAGGCGCACGGCCAGGTATTCCAGCGGATCGATGGGGTGACGGCCCTGTTCAGGATAATCCGGGTTCTTGGATCGCCAGCGAATATAGCCGGCCCAGCCGGGCAACCGAGTGAGGTGCCGACGCAGGTACTCTTCCCGTTGCTGGTCGTGAACCCGCAGGCGGTGAAGGCTTGATGCGAGGGCATCTTCAGGGCGGTCTGGGAGCACCTCCACCCTTCGAGCCCAGTCGGAGATCCCGAGAGTCCATCGAGCAGCCTCGCGCGACGCGAGATCCCGCCAGGCCCGATAAAATCCGTGCCCGCGTGAGGGCATCGACCAATCCGCCATGCCTTCATCCACGAATGCGGCGCACCACTTGATCAGGTGTTCGTTGATTTCTCGTTTCAGATCAGAGCCGGTGAGATCGTCGATGACCTCGGCTGCGGTGCGGAGGCGCTGCCGCGTCGGGCCATGCTCGGCGTGCGCAGGTTCTCCGGCCTTGGCCGTTGTAGGGGAATGGCCGTGGTGGCCGGTCGATCCATCTTCAGAGAGATCGAGCGCCTTCAAGGCACCGGACCACAGCGCATGGACGTAGACCGCTTCAGGGTCGCGCCCCGCCGCGTGCGATCTCAGCCGATCCTTGATGGACCGGGGAACATCGGGACGGATACGGTGGGTGGCGTCTTCCTCGGTGAGTTGCCATTGCAATAATTTTGGGTCGAGCGGATCGATGCCGTACACAAAGTGGACGAGGAGGATCTCTTCAGGATGGAGACTCCGCTCACCGGCACGGACCGTGTTCTGCGAGGCAAGCTCCGGCACCCGCGATCGCAAGGCGCTCAACAGCTCTTTCTCCGAAATCCGTCCCTCGGCATAGCAGGCTCGGTACTCCGCCGTGGACAGATAGCCTTCTCCTCCAAGCACGTTCTTCGCTTGCAAGACGGCTTCATCAAAGGGTAAATGTTCGAACCCGATTAAGGGATTGCGATAGGCGAACGTCCGAAGCGGCCAGTTCGGAGGGATGGCCTCGACCGCCTGTGCCACCAGTGATCGAAGCTCCTCACGCTCTGTCTCGCTCAACAAGGACTTGGAAGCGTCTTCCACTTGGGTGCCTCCGCCCTGTTGTTCAGAATACTGCTCAGCACGCACCAGCTTCTCCTTCCTCACAAGCGCAGATGCTAGCAAGAATCCCTTGGACTTGTGGCCTTCGCGGGATATTCAGTGTAACCAGGACAACGATTGGGCACGTGGAAATTGGGGAGGAACAATAACGTCAGCATGTGGTTTCGGGCCTTCGAGACCTCAAAAATCGTTAGCCTAGATCGGCGCCCCCTGAGGCCTTGACGGGACTCAGGAGTGGATCTTGCCCTACCCGCAGTCCATACCGCATTACTGCTTTATGTGGTGGGCTGGAGTTACGAGTGCGGTCTGCAATCTTTCCCTTTTTGTGTGCAAAATGCCCTATATGGGAACAGATCCGAATAGCGTTCCATTGTATGAGCCAAAAGCCCTACGCTTATAGCAGCTGTACAAAATTACTGTCAACGCCCCCTCTCGTCAAAAATCTTGCTGTCCAAAGGCTGTGTCTTGGGCAGCACCTGCGAGCAACGCCCCGCCTTGTTGAACTTGTGAAGACTCCGAACCGCAGTGAGAGCTTTCCATCCACACCCTTACACCGGCATTGTCTTGTGCGATCATTGCGCCGACCACTATCCTTATTTTTCTTTCCTCACCTCCCTGGGGGTCGACTCCGATGCCCAAGCAGCACACACCTCCACGGACATCATCCTCAGGTCATTTTCTTGCCTTGCAGCCCCCGCTGATAAGGAGTAATGCTTTTGGCCGAATTCACGCCGGTTCTCTTTGAAAAACGCGAATGAGCATCTTGACCGGGGAAATTGCCGACCACACGGCGATGGAATATCTGCATGGGCTCTCTGACTACGCGCGCGCGTACCGAGTGAGCCAAGTCCCCGGCAACCTGACCGCCTTTGCATGAACATACGCGGTCGGTACGGATGGGGCATGGCAAAGGACGTGAGTGTAAGGGCTACAACTGCCAACGCGGTGCCGGCCATGCATAGACCGGCACATGCTATGTATAATGCACCGAAGTGAGAATTTCTGTTCTCGGGTTAGCGGTTCATTTACATTATTACTGTCTTCACTTCTAAGGAGTATCGATATGGCTCAACGGTCAGATTCGGATAGTTCGCTTATCAGCCAGTTGCCCATCAAGGAGCGGATCGAGTGGTTGGTATCTCGCGAGCGCCAATTTGCTTTATCATACCAAAGCGCGGAAGCGTATTTGGCTCGGAATCTCTACCGCGCCAAGCACCCGACCGCCGTGCTTGCGCTCAAATGCATGGATGGACGCCTCAACCTGGCGTTGGCCACCAACACGCCGGTCGGCATCATTGAGCCATTCCGCAGTATCGGCGGCTGTTTCGATTTGGGGTGGCCCTATTTCGGAGAAGTGATGTCGGTGGAGGTTCAGCAGATAACCAGACAAGGGCGACGCACCTTGATCCTGATCAATTATCATTACTCAAAAGGAGACCGCTATCGTGGCTGTGCCGGTTGGAATTACGACACCGACGCATCCCGCGCCGGCGCGGTCACGCTTAAGCGGCAGCTGGATGAGATGTTCGGCGCTCATCATGAGACGGTGTATCCGCTGGTTTGCGGGTTCGAGACCGACGATGACGCTCTGATACTCCACGGCCAGAATAACGAGGTCTTGGACCTCTCCGCTCTCGATTCCGAGGATATCGATTCCCTGCCCTCGACACTGGCGCGTCTTTACCCGGACATGCCTCATATGATCCAACTAGATCTGCTGCCTATTCTGCAAGGTAACTTTCACCACATTGAGAAAGTCAGGCGCATGACCCGCACGCTCGATATCGTCCATCACGAGTGGATGATCGCGCTCGGGCGTGGGTTTAGCTGGCTGCACACGGCCAACCAGGCCCTGATCATCGGCCCCTGGGGCCCGGAACTCGCCCCTCCCATCCACACCGCCGCCTCTATCATTCAAAGCAATATGAAGGAGAAACGCATCCCCGATGATGGGATGGTGTTATTTTCCGTCGCACCCTATTCCGAATTCGGTGTCGACCGTGCCAGAGCCGAGCAGAAGGCCCGTTTTCTCTCTCGATTCGGCGCTGATATCATCCGCACTGATTTTCCGGATCTTTCGAAGAAGTTGCACATACGGAGTGCCGTCCTTTCCTGGTCAACCATGCAGATGGACCTTTTGGAAAATGGAGATGCGTAGCTTCCCTGCGTCAGAGCACTGCGACAAGGCGTGCTAACCGGAAAGGAGAGCTGTATTACAAGCGAATGTCTTCGCGGCGGACGATGAGCAGACCTCTCGCCACTGTCGTCAGGAAGCAGCCATACCTTGAGGGCTGCCACGGAATTCTCTCAACTGAACAGGGAGTTAGATGCCAGACTGCTGGATACCAGTGCCGCGAGCATCTGGGGATAGGCCGCCGGGACATAGTTGACACCCAAGTCGTGATCGCCTTGAGACGCTCGCCTCTTGCCATGGCAAACATGACGGTAGTGCCTCGTTTTTTTGAAGGGCTTCGCTCTCCGATGCTGCCTGACAATTGCGGATGGCCTCACTGCGCACGGCGGGGGGATCCAGCAACTTACCTACGAACAATAGCGCCCCAGCAACAGACGATTTCATGAAAGTTCGGCGAGTCCAGGACCATGAATCTTTGTGCTGCATGAAACGACTCCTAAAACAGTTGGCTACCCCCTAAGAATATAGCATGTATGTCTATCAGATGCTCCCGTTCCTGGTCAATTTTCCCCCATCACTCTTCAATACGCAGCGGAATGACCAGGCTCAGATGCACGCACACTGAGCGCGTGGCACGGAACGCACGTACTGCGGTGCTCGATTGGCGATCCCGTAAACTGGGAATCATCCCTCCCGAATAGCCTGAAATTACACGAGGGCACGCGTGTTGCTTCCCTCATCTTGCACCACTTGCGCAGTACCATTGTCACCCTCGACCAATAGTCCGACATGCCTTTCTCCCCTCCCTTTGGGGCATTGTGAAGATCGAACGGTCTCAGGCATAAGTGGTACCCGCGAAACACGTTTACCTGCGACCATGTCCCAAATTCTTAATTTAAGCCGCCACGCCAGTGACGAAGAAGCCCACTACCTGACCTCTCTGCTCGTGTATCATCTGGTCGAACGATGCGGGGGACAGTTGCAATTCACAGCAGAGGAAGTTCGACAGATTCGGAAGGAACTCTCCAGCAAGATGGTGCAGATTCAGCTTGGGGATAGCTTACGACTTCGCATCATCGATCGCCTGCCTGAGCTTCGCTAGGCCAGCCTCACCAATCCGCTGGAAACCCTATGATCCCTTTCCGTTCAACCGGAGAGCAGTGGTAGGACCGCCTTGGCTTCGTGACTCCCTCAGCGGCTTCGGCCCCTAGCACGAGTGCGAATCTGCTTCGAACTCCCACTCGCTCCAGTCGCAGGGGCAGTTCCCTGATGGAGGAATTACCCTGCAACGCACGATTATAGAGTGATGAAAATCTGCAATAGGAAGATATGGTTTATCGTGTTTGCATTGCCAGGGAGTTGGCGACTGTTGATCATCTGGTTTTGGTAGCCGATGTCCATATTGAAGTACTGCGAGAAAGTCCGGTTGATACCGAGAAAGAATCGGTTTTGGTCGATTCCTGCGCCAGGTCCTTTGCCTTTGCTCGAGCCGACCGTATTGAGGTTCATGAATATTTCATCGTAGGCGACAAAAGCCCATTCAGGGGCAGGTGGGATCGGAAAGGCCACGCGCAGCATCTGGCGGAACCGCACGGCAGTGCCGTCTGCGTGCTCAATCCACCGCTCCTCCAACCTCGTGCGGCTTAGGAACTTAAAGCTAGAGAACTTGTGCGCGTAGTTCACCTGCTGCCAGATCCGGTTTTCATCGAAAAACGGCGACTGAGGTGGGGTATGGGCCTGATTAAAATTGCCGACCCAGGCGTAGCCTTGCCAGATGGAGAGATTCTCCGTGAGCTTGTAACCAAGCGCCGGACGGAGCAGCAGCTGATCGATATTAGTGACGTCATCCCCAATGCGTGGATTGACTTCCATATAGGCAAGAAACGAAGAGGGGAGGGAGACAGTTAGATAGACTGGAGTCCAGAGCCGAAAGTCCGACCTCGTATTGGGGCCCAACTGAGTGAAGGCCTGTACGGGCGTCACTCCACCCCCTGTCAGGCTCCAGGCCAGAGCGCTGATCACAACCAGCCTTACTATCCTACGTGCCCATTGAGCTGCTTCCATTCGCTTCATACGTCCCTCCTAACCCAGATAATTCACGACTCGTGACACAAAAAAGCCATCGAGGCTCCGAACTGTGC
>JBBIKN010000067.1:0-18500 GCA_037445435.1 Nitrospira sp.
TCCAAGTCTAAGCGATTGAAAGTTCCGCTGTTTCCGAATCGTTCCCACAAGAAATCTGAGGCAACACCGTGATGAAAGCTTGGCTTTTTGACGACACGTTCAAATGGAATCCCTTCCATCTCTGTATCGACGGACTTCAGGGGGAGTGGGGTGCTGGAGATTCGGTGGCGGAGGAAGAAGGATTACCGCCTGCGCCGCAGAATGTTCAAGCCAAACCGGGTAACGGACGCATCACCATTACATGGGATCCGGTCCCGGATGCCATGTACTACAATCTCTACTTCCAGACGTCGAAGGGTGTACAGATCAAGTTTTCAGAGCTGACTCGTCCCATCGCCGGTCCTGAGGATTTCAAGAGCGTGATCGGCGTGAAGAAAGACAAGGCGACCTGCCTTGAAGGCGCCTCAAGCCCCTATGTCCACGACGACCTCGCGAACGGGACCTGTTACCACTACGTTGTGACGGTCGTCACGCCTAAAGGAGAAAGCCCCGAGTCACAGGAAGTGATGGCCATCCCGTCGCCCTACCTCTTGGCTATGGTCATCGGTCGGGAGGGAGTCGATGACGGGGAGTTCAGCTCGCCTACGGGGATTGCACTCGACAAAGACGGCAATATCTACGTGGCGGATACCGACAACCATTCGATCCAAAAGTTCGACAAGACCGGAAAGTTCTTGGCTCGATGGGGCGGCGAGCCTAGTTCACAAGAAGGCCAGTTCTACTATCCCAGAGGGTTGACTGTCGGGCCGGGCGATGTCGTGTACGTGGCCGATAGCGGCAACAACCGGGTGCAGAAGTTTGACCTGGAAGGCAACGTGCAGAAGGCGTGGGGGAAGTTCGGGTTCGCCTGGCGTGGGGCGGACATGGGCCGTTTCGACGTGCCCTGGGGCATTACGACGGATCAAGAAGGCAATGTGTATGTCTCCGACACGAGCAACGCGCGCATTCAAAAATTTCAAGCTGACGGCCAGCCGCTGTTGAAGTGGGGGCGCGACGGCAGCTTCGATGGCGCCTTTTTTTTCCCGCGCGGTGTGGCGGTCGATTTCGTCGGCAATATTTATGTGGCCGATGAGAGCAACCACCGCATCCAGAAGTTCGATGCTCGGGGTAGTTTCTTGACGAAGTGGGGGCGCGAGGGGAGTGGCCCCGGACAGTTCAAGTCGCCGTGGGGCATCGCCTGTGACGCGCTGGGCCATGTCTATGTCGTCGACAGCGGCAATCACCGGATTCAGAAGTTCGACGGCAACGGAACCTTTCTCTGTTCATTTGGGAACCGCGGGAAGACGGAAGGACAACTGAATTTTCCCTATGGCATCGCCGTCGATAAGGAAGGCTGCGTGTACGTCGTCGACAGCGGCAACAACCGTGTCCTCAAGTATGTGCCGACCGACGAAGAGATGAATCGTGGCAAAGACCAGCCGGCGACGGTGGAAGCCGGGGCGGTGCAGCCACCCCGTAGCCTTGCCGTCAAGGCCGGAGACACGGAGGTCTTCCTGAGCTGGATGGAGGTGCCTGGCGCGCAATCCTACAATCTCTATTTCAGCACGGCACCGCATCTCACGATCCAGGGGGCCACCAAGATCGAAGGTGTGACGAATCCCTACACGCACGAGGGGCTGACCAACGATACGCCTTATTATTATGCCGTGACCGCGACATTCGAAGACGGGACGGAAAGCGGACTGTCGGAAGAAGTGACGGCGACCCCCGTGCTCATCGATATCACGGCGCCACAGAATCCCTATGCAGTGATCAATCATGGGGCCTTCATGACTAATTCGGCCGAGGTCGTGGTGACGATCTCTGCGACCGACTTGGATACGGGGGTCGGGGCCTATTTTATTTCTGAAAGTCCGTTGACACCTGTGGCTGGAACTCCCGGATGGGTGGAGGTGACGCCTGCGGTCAAGTTCGGAGCCACAATTCCCTTCATTCTCTCGCCCGGAGACGGACACAAAACCGCGTATGTGTGGTTCAAAGACGTCGGCAACAATGTCTCCACGCCTGCGAGTGCAACAATTTTGGTCAATACCTCGGGCTATCTGTGTGTGGCCAAATGGGGGAAGCCCGGTCGCGGCGCGTCTCTGTTACACGGCGGGGAGTTCATGGCGCCGATGTACGGGCTTTGCGTCGATCAGCAGGGATCGCTGTTTGTCGTCGACAACGGCAACAATCGCGTGCAGAAGTTCGACAATGCGGGGAACTTCATCATTCTGTGGGGGAGCTTCGGTTCGGCGAATGCCAATTTTCACAATCCCACCGGCATTGCCTGCGACGGCAAGGGCGATGTCTGGGTGGTGGATACCAACAACCATCGGGTTCAGAAGTTCGATGGGAAGCTCGGCGGCTATCTGATGAAGTTCGGTTCGCGTGGAAACGGCGAAGGACAGTTCAATGCTCCCTGGGGAATTGCGGTCGACCGCGTGCGCGGCTATGTCTACGTCGTCGACAGCGCCAATTTCCGTGTGCAGAAATTCGACATGTCCGGTGAGTTCATCATGGCCTGGGGCAGCTTCGGCAACGGTGACGGGCAGTTCTATTTCCCACGCGGGGTGGCGGTGGATCAAGAGGACGGGGCGGTCTATGTCGTCGACATGGGCAATCACCGCATCCAGAAATTCGACACCAGCACCAATGTCCTGCCGCAGCTGTTGACGAAATGGGGAGGCAGTCCGTCGGCCGGGCATGCCAGCAGTCCCTTGGCGCAAGAAGCCGGACAATTGCGCTCTCCCTGGGGTATCGCCGTCGATGGAGCCGGGGATGTCTATGTGACGGATACAGGGAATCATCGGATCGAAAAGTTCGACCGCGAAGGCAATTTCATCACCCAGTGGGGCGGGTTCGGCAACGGCGACGGACAATTCAATTTTCCCTACGGGATCGCCGTCGATGCGAAGGGGAGCGTCTTTGTCGTCGACAGCGGCAACACACGCGTACAGCAATTCATGCCGGCGGAAGAGGGCGGTGAGCGGTTGCAGGACGAGGCCGAGGAGCTGGCCGAGTTGGAGAAAACGCAACGAACCCAGAACGTGTGAAGAGGGAGCGATGCTTGATCAAGAACCTCGATTGGGATTGACCTACGACGACGTGGTTCTCGTGCCGGCCAAATCGCAGATTGTGCCCAACGAAGTCGATACCAGCACCTTCGTGTCGCGCAATATCCGGATCAATATCCCGCTCGTCAGCGCGGCCATGGACACGGTCACAGAGTCTCGATTGGCGATCGCGATGGCGCGCGAAGGGGGGATCGGAATCATTCATCGCGTGCTGTCTCCGGTGGATCAGGCGATAGAGGTGGATAAGGTCAAGAAGTCCGAGAGCGGGATGATCCTCGATCCCGTCACGATTTCTCCGGACGAAACGATTCGGGATGCGCATCAGCTCATGGCAAAATATCGAATCTCAGGGATTCCGGTTACCAAAGGGCGCAAGCTGGTCGGGATTCTCACGAACCGCGATCTAAGGTTTGAAACCAGGATGGACATGAAGGTATCTCAGGTGATGAAGCGAGACCGGTTGATCACGGCGCCGGAAGGCACCAGCCTGGAAAAGGCGAGAGAGATTCTTCACGAACACCGGATCGAAAAATTACCGGTGGTGAACAAAGACTTTGAACTCAAGGGGCTCATTACCATCAAGGATATCGAAAAACGGATCAAATATCCCAATGCGTGCAAGGACAGCCACGGGCGTTTACGGGTCGGCGCTGCGGTCGGCGTCGGCCGGGATACGGAAGAGCGCGTGACCCTTCTCAAGAAATCCGGCGTGGATCTTGTAGTGATCGACACGGCACACGGCCATTCGCAAGCCGTGCTGGATACGGCGAAGATGATCAAGAAGCTGTATCCGGACCTCGAATTGGTCGCGGGAAACATCGGTACCGCAGAGGCGGCCAAAGACCTCCTCAAAGTCGGCGTCGATGCGGTCAAGGTGGGGGTCGGACCAGGATCGATCTGCACGACACGAATCGTGTCGGGCGCGGGGATGCCGCAGCTGACCGCCATCGCGGATTGTGCAAAAGTTCTTTATGGTACCGGTGTGCCGGTTATTGCGGACGGCGGCATCAAATTTTCCGGCGATATCACAAAGGCCTTGGCTGCCGGGGCGTCTTCCGCGATGTTGGGTGGTCTCTTTGCCGGAACGGAGGAGTCTCCCGGTGAGACGGTGCTCTATCAAGCCAGAACCTACAAGGTCTATCGGGGCATGGGTTCCATCGGGGCGATGGAGCGGGGAGGAGGGGATCGGTATGGGCAA
This sequence comes from Nitrospira sp., assembly GCA_037445435.1. Taxonomy (GTDB): domain Bacteria; phylum Nitrospirota; class Nitrospiria; order Nitrospirales; family Nitrospiraceae; genus Nitrospira_D. The sequence continues at coordinate 4,255 of JBBIKN010000067.1, forward strand.
GGGGGACGCCCCGCCCAGAAACTGGTTCCCGAAGGGATCGAAGGTCGTGTTCCGTATAAAGGTTCGTTGGCCGCCGTCGTGTATCAGTTGGTCGGCGGTGTGAGATCGGGAATGGGATACTGCGGCTGTAAAACCATCGTTGAATTGCAACGGAATGCCACGTTCATCAGGCAGTCCGTGGCCGGTCTCCGTGAAAGCCATGTACATGACGTCATCATTACCAAAGAGGCGCCGAACTACCGGATGGATTGGGAATAGAGAGGAGCAGATAGCGTATGGCGTATGGTAGATAGCACAATCGCCGGACGTTAACTTCCTCCTGCCTGCCGGGTTTTTGCTTCGGCTATCGGCCATCAGCTATAAGCCATAAGCTCTTCTCAACGATGGAACTTTGGCACGATAGAATTCTGGTTCTCGACTTCGGGTCGCAGTACACGCAATTGATCGCCCGCCGTATTCGCGAAGCGCAGGTCTATTCGCAAATTTTCCCCTGCACGGTGCCGTTGGCCACCATGCTGGCCTATCGACCGCAAGGCATCGTGCTGTCCGGCGGGCCCTCCAGCGTCTACGAGAAGAAAGCTCCGAGGGTTTCCAAAGAGCTCTTTGATCAAAACATTCCGATCCTCGGCATCTGCTATGGGATGCAGTTGGTGACGCATCTTTCCGGGGGAGAAGTGGCCAAATCGACGCATCGCGAGTATGGGCGAGCCGATCTCACGATCGATGATGCAACCGACCTCTTCAAAGGAATCGGTACCGACAAGAAGACGGCTGTGTGGATGTCCCATGGGGATCGCATTGAACGCATGCCGCCGGGGTTTCGATCAATCGCGCATACGAGCAACTCTCCAGTTGCCGCGATGAAGCGGGACAACCACAAGCGTCGGATCTATTGCCTGCAGTTCCACCCCGAAGTGGCCCACACCTCGGAGGGCACGAAGATCCTGCGTAACTTCGTCTACGAAATTTGCGGATGCAAACCGACTTGGACCATGCAGTCGTATGTCGAGACGGCGACCAAGCAGATTCGTGAACAGGTCGGGAAGGAACGAGTGATTTGCGCTTTGAGCGGTGGCGTGGATTCATCGGTTGCCGCGGCGCTGACACACCGAGCGATCGGGGATCAGTTGACCTGTATCTTTGTCGATAATGGTGTCCTGCGGGCCGGTGAACGTGATCAAGTACAGAAGACCTTCGCGTCGCAGTTGCATCTCAATCTACGGATGCTGGATGGGACCAAGCAGTTTCTCGCCGATCTGAAGAACGTGATCGATCCTGAGCGAAAGCGGAAGATCATCGGCCGGCAATTCATCAAGCATTTTGAGGCGGAAGCAAAGAAGCTCAAAGGGGTGAAATATCTCGTGCAAGGCACGCTCTATCCCGACGTGATCGAAAGCGTGAGCTTCAAGGGCCCGTCGGCCACGATCAAAACTCATCATAACGTCGGGGGATTGCCAGCACGTATGAAACTTAAGCTTATCGAGCCGCTTCGTGAATTGTTCAAGGACGAGGTGCGCGTATTGGGAAAAGAGTTGGGTTTGCCGGACGACATCATTTGGCGGCAACCCTTCCCCGGACCGGGGTTGGCGATCCGCGTGCTCGGTGCAGTGACGCCGGAGCGGTTGGTGATTCTGCGAGCGGCGGAAGCGATCGTCGATCAGGAAATCCGGAGTGCAGGTCTTTATCGGGAGATCTGGCAAGCCTTTGCCGTGCTGCTGCCGATTCGAACGGTCGGAGTCATGGGCGATCAACGCACCTATGAGAACGTGATCGCAATCCGAGCCGTGACCAGCGTAGACGGTATGACGGCCGACTGGGCGAAGATCCCGAACGACGTGCTGGGACGCATGTCGAACAGGATCATCAACGAAGTCAAAGGCGTGAACCGGGTCGTCTATGACATCAGCTCGAAACCACCGAGTACGATAGAGTGGGAATAGGGAGATAGGCTAAGGCCAAGGCAAGAACCGGAAGTCTTCATCTGATCCTAAGCCACAGCCTCAACCTTCAAGAAGATGGAAATTCGACTCCAAAAGCTCATCGCCAGCACGGGGCTGTCATCTCGCCGAAAGGCCGAGATATTGATCGCCTCCGGCCGGGTGTCGGTGAACGGCAAGATTGTGAGAGAGCTTGGGACGAAGGTTGATCCTGATCGCGATCATGTCAAAATCGACGGGAAACATCTGACCTCGGCGCAGCCTTTTGTGTATCTGATGTTGAACAAACCCAAGAACGTGATGTCCACGCTCGATGATCCAGGTGGACGGACGACCGTGAAGGATTTCTTGCGCGGCGTGTCTGTCCGTGTGTTTCCTGTCGGCCGGCTCGATTTCGACAGCGAAGGGTTGATGTTGCTCACAAATAACGGCGAGCTTGCGCAGGCTCTGTTGCATCCACGCTACCATGTGCCGAAGACCTATCTGATTAAGGTCAAGGGTGTGTTGAAAGATGAGGAGATCGCCCGTCTGGAGCGAGGAATCAGACTGGAAGATGGGATGACGAGTCCGGCCTACGTGAAGAAGGTACGGAAGGTCGAAGCGAATTCCTGGCTGGAGATCACGATCCGTGAGGGACGCACGCATCAAGTCAAACGCATGTTGGATGCGGTCGGGCATCCGGTCCTCAAACTGCTGCGCATTCGGATGGGACCTCTCGCGCTCGGAAATCTGGAACCAGGCGAGTTTCGGTTCCTGACGGATCGGGAAACCAACGCGTTGCGCGCGTTGGTCGATGAGCGGATGGCGTCGGCTGAACAGGGGAGAGAGTCGATACCAAGGCCGAAGCAGCCCGTCAGGAAAGAGGGGTGGGCCAAACCGGAGCGAAGGAAAAAGTTTTCCGGGAAGAAAGTGAGGGTGGCATGAACATCCGAACTCATCGCTGTGGGGAGTTGAGTAAGAAACAGGTCGGTCAGACCGTCGTTCTGAATGGCTGGGTTCAGCGTCGACGCGATCATGGCATGGTCGTCTTCATCGATCTCCGGGACCGGACGGGCATCACGCAGGTCGTGTTCAACGCGGAGCGGAACGCGGCCGCGCACAAAGCGGCGCACGCCCTGCGCAGCGAGTGTGTCGTGTCGGTCACCGGTCAAGTCATGGCCAGGCCGGACGAATCGAAGAATCCCAATCTTCCCACCGGAGAAGTCGAGGTCTTCGTCGATGAGGTGGACATTCTGAATGAGGCCAAGACGCCGCCGTTCTTGATCGAAGACGATGCCGAGGTGACGGAAGCGATTCGTTTGAAGTATCGCTTTTTGGATCTACGTCGCCCCAAGATGCAGCGATTGTTGAGTTTGCGTCATGGCATCACGCAGGCCACCAGGGAATTCGTAAATGCGGAAGGATTCTTGGAAGTCGAGACGCCGATTCTGACCAAGAGTACACCGGAAGGCGCTCGGGATTATCTCGTACCAAGCCGGGTCAATCCTGGTCAGTTCTTTGCCCTGCCGCAGTCGCCGCAATTGTTCAAGCAAGTTCTGATGGTCAGCGGAGTCGATCGCTACTACCAGATTGCCCGCTGCTTCCGTGACGAAGATCTCCGCAACGATCGGCAGCCGGAATTCACCCAAATCGACCTGGAAATGTCGTTCGTGGATCGCGAGCAGGTCATGAGCCTTATGGAGCGCATGATTGCGACCATCTTCAGTAAGGTCGGCGGTATTCAGCTTCCCACGCCCTTTCCTCGGATGACCTATGCGGAGGCCATGAGCCGCTACGGCTCGGATAAACCCGATCTTCGATTCGAGATGCCGCTCTACGACATGACGGCATTCGGCGCGACGAGCGAGTTTAAAGTGTTCCGAGATGCGGCGACCAAGGGCGGCATCGTCAAGGCCTTGATCGTGAAGGGTGGAGCGACAATGTCGCGAACACGCGTCGACGCGTTGGGGGAAACGGCGAAGAGCTTCGGTGCCAAGGGTCTGGCATGGCTCAAGATCACGGCTGAAGGACAGCTGGAGTCGGTCATCGCCAAATTCTTGGACGCCAAAACGTTTGCTGCCGCCCTGCCCGAAGCGAAGCCTGATGATCTGGTCCTATTCGGAGCCGATAAACCGGCGGTCGTCCACGACGTGATGGGGCGGATCAGGCTTCTGTTGGGAGAAGAGTTGAAGTTGATCGACACCTCCGCATGGCGACCATTATGGGTGATCGATTTCCCTCTGCTGGATTACGATCACGAGGCGAAACGGTATGTGGCCATGCACCATCCGTTCACCGCACCGCTCGATGATGATCTGGGGCTATTCGAATCCAATCCGCTGAAAGTTCGGGCAAAAGCTTACGATATGGTGTTGAACGGCAGCGAGATCGGTGGCGGCAGTATTCGTATCCACCGTCGCGATGTGCAAAGTAAAGTGTTCGATCTCCTTGGCATCGGCAAGGACGAAGCGGCGGTCAAGTTCGGGTTTTTGCTCGATGCGCTTGAGTATGGAGCACCGCCGCACGGCGGGATCGCGTTTGGATTGGATCGATTGGTCATGCTCCTCGGCAACGCCGACTCGATCCGCGACGTCATCGCGTTTCCCAAGACGCAGAAGGCACAATGCCCGCTCACGGATGCACCGTCTGCGGTGAGTCCCGATCAACTCAAGGAGTTGCGCATCAAGTTGGATTTGGTCGAGTAGGGGAGTTCTCTCGTTCTCATGGCCGGCAATACTTTTGGCCGTATCTTCACCGTCACGTCTTTCGGAGAGAGTCACGGGCCGGCCATCGGCTGCGTGGTCGATGGCTGTCCGCCTGGTCTCGTGTTGGCAGCAGAAGATATTCAGAAGGACCTCGACCGGCGCAAGCCCGGTACCTCTCGTCATGTGACCCAGCGGCAGGAATCGGACCGGGTGGAAATCCTGTCAGGCGTCTTTGAAGGTCAAACGACGGGTACGCCGATCGCGTTGTTGATCCGCAATGAAGATCAGCGCAGCCGTGATTATGGAAATCTGATCGATACCTTTCGTCCCGGCCACGCCGACTACACGTACTGGCAGAAGTACGGCATTCGTGACCACCGAGGCGGGGGGCGAGCATCGGCGCGAGAGACGGCGGTTCGAGTGGCCGCCGCCGCCATCGCGAGAAAGTGGCTTGGCGAGAAATATGGTGTCGTGATTCGGGGCTATCTGAGTCAATTGGGGCCTCATGAATTGCCGTTCAAGAGTTGGGAGGTTGTAGGGACCAATCCATTTTTTTCCCCCGATCCGGACATCGTTCCTAAGCTGGAAGCCTTCATGGATGAGTTGCGGAAGGCCGGTGATTCAGTCGGTGCCAGGATCACGACCGTGGCGGAGCATGTGCCGGTTGGTTGGGGCGCACCGGTCTATGGGAAATTGGATGCCGAGTTAGCCGCAGCGATGATGAGCATCAATGCGGTGAAGGCGGTGGAAATCGGCTCCGGTTTCGCGTCGGTGGCTCAGCGCGGCTCTGAACACGGCGACGAACTCACGCCTGAAGGCTTCGTCACGAATCATGCCGGTGGTATTCTTGGTGGAATCTCGACCGGGCAAGATATCGTCGTCACCATCGGCATCAAGCCGACCTCAAGCATACGCGCGCCCCGTCGCTCCATCGATAAGCAGGGTCAGCCGGTCATGGTTGAAACTAACGGCCGCCACGATCCCTGCGTCGGGATCCGGGCCACACCAATCGCTGAAGCCATGATGGCGCTCGTGCTCATGGACCATGCGCTCTTGCATCGAGCCCAAAATGCGGATGTAAGGACCAGGACTCCAAAAATTGCGCGCTCGGTAAAACAGGCGACCGCACAGAGTAACAAGCAACCTGTCTCGAATATCAATCCCGATCCTACCGAAGCCTAATGAGACAGTTGCCTGGTTGAACGGTTCTTTCGTGCGAAGAATGTGGCGAGATGTTTCCTACTGCGGTGCACGCCCATCAAGCGTGCGAATCTCAACCGTTTGTAGAGTGACGACCAGGCCTGAGTGGACCTGCTGTTCGATGAAGGTGAGAAACTCGTCTATCTTGTTGCGCGAGTCAACAATTTCGATGGTGATGGGGAGATCTTCAGCCAATCGTTCGATTTTGAAAGTGTGGATCACACGGGTGTGCGGGCCGAATCCCATGAGTCCTCGGTAGACTGTGGTACCTGACAACTGCCGCGCGTGGGCTTGTGCGACGACCCATTCATAGAGAGGCCGCCCGTCGTGTTTATCGCTTTCTCCAGCGTAGATTCTCAGAAGGCATCCGTCTTCAGTACGCATCGATCATTTCCAGAGCAGATAGGCGGAGGAGTAGCCAAGCCACACTGCAACGAGGCTCAGGAGTATATGGCCGACGATATTCCCAAGGGCCAACCCCAGCTCTCCGTCCCGCAGGAGGTTCATCGTTTCATTGCCGAATGCCGAGAACGTGGTAAATCCACCGAGTATCCCGACCATGAGAAAGGCTCGGGTTTCCGCTGAAACCACGCCTCGATGATCAGCGAGCTCAGCGAGGAAGCCGATCATCGCACAACCTACAATATTGACTGCCAAGGTACCAAAGGGAAATTGGATGCTTTTGCTCAGTTGTTGAACATAGCCGCTCAGGAGGTAACGAAGAACTGAACCGATGAAACCGCCTGTGCCGATAAGGAAGAGGGTACGCAGATGCGACTTGCTCCAGAACGATACGTTGACTTGCCACTTATTGTACTGAAATCGTCTAATTGAGTCACGCAGTCAGGTGGGGCTTGCCACAGGAGAGATGGCTGAAATAGAACGTGTCGTAGTACAATCCTGACGCCGGCCCACACGACGAATACCGAATGATCGAAATCTACACAGATGGCGCGTGCAGCGGGAACGCCGGTCCCGGGGGATGGGGAGTCTTGTTGCGAATCGGTGATGCTGAAACGGAACTCTGTGGAGGAGAGTCGGTCACGACGAACAACCGGATGGAGTTGCTCGCGGTCATTGAGGCATTGCAGTCATTCACAGGATCGGTGGAGGCACGGGTCTACACTGATTCGCAATATGTCCAGAAAGGCATCAGTGAATGGATCCATAGTTGGAAGCAGCGTGGGTGGAAAACGGCCGGGAAAGAACCTGTCAAAAATGAGGATTTGTGGCGGCGACTCGATGCGCTCGTTGCCAAACATGCACTCGAATGGCACTGGGTCAGAGGGCACAACGGACACCCGGAGAATGAGCGGGCAGACGCGTTGGCTCGCGCCGGTCTGGAACAAGCTCGCCGCACGAAACAGCCGGTCACAGGCTCACGCGGTCTTTCGGTCCAAGAGTTGAACCGATCGGATGGTTCTCTCTCAATTCTGAATATCGAACACGCGACGGTCTATCGAGGGGACACCTGTGTCTTCTCCGACTTGTCTTTCAATATTCGAGATGGCGAGCATGTTGCAGTCTTAGGACCCAACGGCTCCGGGAAATCGACGCTTCTCAAATTGCTGTCTGGTGAAGTTCATGCGATGGCAAGAGAAAAAACGCGAATCGTGCTTTTTGGTGACGACCGGTGGAATGTCTGGGATGTGCGGAAGCGGATCGGCATTGTGTCGCACGACTTCCAACGAGACTATCTCATCTGTGCCGAAGGGCTGAACGTGGTGCTTTCCGGGTTCTATGCGAGCAACGATACGTACGAGCATCAACAATTTAGTAAAACCCAGCTGACACGGGCGTATGAAGTGATGCAGGAGCTGGGCATTGCATCGTTGGCAGGGCGGTGGTTTGGGCAACTGTCCACGGGAGAGCAACGACGATTCCTCCTCGGCCGAGCACTGGTGCATGATCCCTCGGTGTTGGTCCTCGATGAACCGACGAGCGGCCTCGACCTCAAAGCCTGCTTTCAGTATCTCGATCTGCTGCGGGCTCAAATCGCGAAAGGAAAGACGGTTCTGCTCGTGACGCACCACCTGCATGAAATTCCTCCCGAGATCGATCGCGTCATTCTCCTGAAAGATGGAAACATCGTTGGCGACGGAGCCAAGTCCGCGTTGATCACCAGCGATCAGGTCAGCCGGCTCTTTGACCGTGAGATCACCCTGGTTCAGGCTAACGGGTGGTATCAAGCCTTACCGGGCTAATACCAGCCGCCTTCTTCAATCCTTTAATCTCCGCTTCTTTTGACGAACCCAGTTTCGCGCGATAGGCTTCACATGCTGGTATTTGTCAGAGGCAAGGGCATACGTGCTCGAAGATTCTTTAAAACGTCAGCGCGTGCAGCGTCAGGCTGCACTGCTCTTTCTGGCCCACTTCATCGGAAGCGACGCCTCCATCGATTCGGCATGGGCTGAAACCTGGGTCTGTCCACGGTCAGGTCAAGTTGACCTTTATACGGACCGTGAATACCCGGGGTGCAGACAACTCGGGGAAGCGAAGACCTATTCACCGTTGACGATTTCACCAGCACCGAAACTTTCGAAACCCAGTATTGTTTCGCCACCGATGAAGAGTGGCGTCTTTTCGAACAACCTCGAGGAATTCCCGCGTAAGAAGCCGTTGCCGTTTCCCGACGTGTCTCTGCCATTACCTCTCTTGAGTGTGGGGCAAGATAAGGTCGGGTCTATTACCGGTTCATGGGGAGGATTTATGGCGCAACTTACGGTCGGGTACAAGGCAGACGGAAGGGGACCGGAGATCATCGGCGACTCAAATCTGATGCCGGTATCCGTCCACTCCTTTCAGACAGCTGTCGCAGTGGCCACGAGGGCGGTGGGCTATGACCCCCGATATCTCAGCGTACGTATCCTGGTCCCGACTCGTCTGGACGGACCCAGTGCGGGAGGGATGTTCGCCGTCGGCATCGCTGCTGCTCTGCTCGGCGATCCGATTCGCCAAGATGTCTGTATGTCCGGGACGATCGAGCCGGACGCGGAGATTCAAGCCGTGGGGAGGCTCGTGGACAAGATGAATGCCTGTCGGGATCTCAGGAGGACTACGATGATCGTGCCCGATGCGTTGGATAACAGCCATCTCAATTTCACCGGAGCCGAGCGTTCCATCCAGGTGATCGAGGTGCACACACTCGCGGAAGCGTATAGCGCGGCGACCGGCCAATCGTTACGTCAGGTCATAACCCAGTAATACAACCAGGAGAGCGATCATGAGGTATCGTGCCACGGGAATTCTGATTGGAAGAACGCTCACCGGCTTGCCGGGATCAATGGTGTTAACCGTCAGTCTATTTGTGTCCATCGCGTGGGGAGCCGAGCCGGTGAAAATCAATTCGCTACAGACCTATCCCGAGGCGTATAAGATGAAAGTCGTCCAGGTTGAAGGCATCGTGAGCGGTTACCAGATGAGTCATTTCATCGGGCATAACTCGAAGCTGGAGAAGTGCGTCCAAAATTTTATGGTCGATGACGGCACCGGGACGATTCAGGCCAGCTATGCAACGCTCTGTCAGATGGGACCGGTCATGCTCAAAGACGGCGATCAAGTCATCATCGAGGGGCACTATTTGGGGATGTTGGATGTTCGGTCGGTGAGAAAAAACAATTAGATGGCATAAACCTTTCACTCCCTTCCGTTCATTCAGGCTGTTCTGGTTTAGGACGTCAGCTACTTCTTCCGAAATCCAAAAAATGCTCCGGCGCCGGCGGCACCGGCTGCAGGGAGGTATCCTTTCAGCACTTCCTTAAAACCCTGGGCTTTGCCTCGCCCCCAATCAAGGATGTGATTCACATCCGCTTGGATCAGCGTCCAATCCAGGTGAATCCAGCCGGTGGTTTTGAGAACGGCGATAATCACCAGTAATGAGGCGGCAACCAACAGGGCGAGCTTCACGGTTTTCCGTACTGCCCATCCGAGTAGGAACCCTCCCAGGAAGCTGGCTCCTCCGTTGGCGAGGGCCGGCGACATCATGTCGGTGAGCCAGGCGCCGAGTCCTGCCACGGTCGTCGCGCTGGCGGCGAGAAATGATTTGGCCGCCCAGGGCGGGTCGGATGCGAGTGTTCCCAGCGTCTTTGCGAAAAAGCCACTTTGTGATTGAGCAGGCGCGTTGGTCATAGTCGACTCGTGTCGAACGTGTTGCAGACAGACGGATCACCCGACTCGAGGCCCCGCTTGAGCCAAGTCATGCGCTGTTCGGATGACCCGTGAGTCCAGCTTTCCGGTTGAACATAGCCGCGCGACATTTTCTGCAGTCGATCATCACCGATGGCCGCCGCCGCACGGAGCCCTTCTTCGAAATCGCCCGGTTCGATCAGGTTCCGTTCGCGCTTCGCGTAATGACCCCAGACACCGGCATAACAATCGGCTTGGAGTTCCATTCTGACCGACAGCGCGTTGCCTTCCACTTCAGACACCTGTCGTTGGAGGCGATGCACCTTTTCCGGGACGCCCAGGAGATTTTGCACATGATGGCCGACCTCGTGGGCGATCACATAGGCCTGTGCAAAATCACCCGCTGCTCCCAGACGATGCGCCATTTCATCGAAGAAGGCAAGATCCAAATAGACGCGGCGGTCGCTTGGGCAATAGAACGGACCAACAGCCGATGACGTCGTCCCGCATGCCGATTGAACCGCGCCGGTAAACAACACCATCCGAGGATCTTCATACCGAGAACCGAGAAGATTTCGCCAGGTGGTTTCAGTGTCTGCGAGGACGACGGAGGCAAATTTGCCGAGTTGATCGCTCGGGGCGCCGACCGGCCCCGACTCCGATGGGATAGACGGAGCCATTGTGTCCGTCATGCTTTGGACGCCGGTCAGGAGATTGAGCACGGTTAGAGGATTGACGCCCGTGAAGTAACTGACGGCAAGCGCCAGCACAATCGTACCGATGCCGAGGCCGCCTCTTCCTCCGAGGCGGGCGGGGCCCATACCGCGACGATCTTCGATGTTGTCGCTTTCGCGTTGGCCTTCGATACGCATAGTGGATCTCCCTCAGGCCCCCGATCAGTCCGATTCCTTCTCCATTGACTCAATGAACTTGTCGGCTTCGGCGATGGAGCGGTTCATGTCTTTGATCAGCTGGTCGACCTGTGCGTCGACTTTGACGAGTTCACCTTTGATGGAAGCGAGGGCGCGTGCGTTCAGATTGTGTTTCAGGAAAAGCACCTGATCGCGCAAGGGTCTGAGGACCGGTTCAATCCGTTGTTCCGCCCGTTTCATCGTGGACAGCATCTCTCGGTACCGACCCTTGGTTTGGGTGAGTTTGGCCTGGCTCTTTCGGCGCAGGTCGGCGCTCGAGTATTGACCAAGTTCCTCTTCCCACTCCGAAAAGAGCGCATCGGCCACGCTTTCGACGTCCGCGATCCGTTTACGCACCGCCTTGGCACTGTCTTCGCTCGTCTCCAGTTCACTGCTGAGCTTCTTATAGGTGGCCTCCAAATCCCCGCCCTCATAGCTGACCACCTTGCCGAATTGTTCCAGCGTGCTCTGAATATCCTTCTTCGCGTCTTCCTGGGCGTCCCGCGCGGATTTGACGCGGCTGCTTAGGATATCGCGTTTGGCATAGCCCATCTTCTCCATGGTGGCCATGTACGCCTTGTCACACGAGGAAAGTCCAAATGGTATGAACAGGAGCATGATCGTCAGAAAGCGTCTCGACATGATCACCTCTTCTACCCGGATGTGAGGTCGCCGAGTCGGCATCCATCCAAGGATTCTGCATCATAACCGATGCACGCACAGGGGGAAAGTCCCTTAAGATCGTCGGGCTCGCGAACGCCGACTGTAGAAACAGCATTCCCATCGCGCTATAGTGTGGATATGCGTCTCACGTCTTTTCACTTATGGTGGCTGGTGGCACCGGCAATAATCACGGCGGCGTGCTCTTCACAGCGAGTCATTCCTGACGCACTCGAACCTCTCGTCGATAGAGCGATCACGTTTAGGGACGTCGTGGACGCCCCGGATTCATACCAGGGCAGGATCGTGGTCGTCGGTGGCGAGGTGCTGAAGGCGAGGCGATTGAAGGATGGGACACAGCTCGAGCTGCTGCAGTTGCCGCTCGATAAGAATGACAAGCCGATTTTCGATCGTCAAAAGTCGCAGGGACGATTCCTCGCGATCCAGCAGGAGTTTCTCGATCCTGCTACCATTGCCGACGGGACCAAGATGACCATCGTTGGAGAAGTATCGAAGGCAAGGATTGAACACCTCGACGACGTCGAGTATCGATACCCGGTGTTGATCGTGAAACACCTGCATGCGTGGCCGGCGCAATCTGTTGACTATGTTCGCCCGCTGCCCGGCTTCTCGATCGGAATATTCGGAGGCACGGGCGGCAGAATCGGCGGGGGCGGCGGGTTTGGTATTGGATTTTGATGCGTGATGAGGTATGCGGAATTTTTCAGCGACATTTATGAGCTGTTTCATTCTGGGACGATCTTGCCGATATTTCAGTACTTCCCTTTACGCTATTGATTTCTCTCGGTAAACCATAGGGGTCGGACACCCAAGCGGTCTTCGCGTCAGCGGTCCAAACGAAGCTGGCCCCAAAGCCTACTTGCGTGTACGGGCATGATATGCAAGTATAAGTCGTGAATGCTGGGATCAGCCATATTGTGAAGGAGACGATCACATGAAACAGAAACGGCAGACGACGAAACGTAAGGAAAGAGTCACGCTGTCTCTTTCTGCCGATATGGTCGAGCGGTTGAGAACGGTCGTGTACTGGAGTCCAAAGCTGACGCTCACCGGTGTCGTTGAATCTGCGATTCTATCTGCGCTTACAAAATTGGAGAAGGGGAAGCGGTTCAAGAAGCGGAAGGGAAAGCTCCCTGTCGGCCGGCCACGCAAAGAGCAATCGTCTCGATGAGTCATGGGCCCGAGCAGGGAAAAGTTTGATCGTGTAGGTGGGGAAGACGCGGATGGGTTCTGTGAAAATGCTCGACACCGCAGTAATATATGAACCATGCCTCAATTCAAGCGGAGTGCGACGGTTCTTCTGCTGCTGGTCCTGTGTGTGGGTTGTGACCGACTCACCAAAGAAGCCACCCAAAGATACGTAGCTTTTGAGCCTTCCTATTCGTGGTTCTGTGATACGGTTCGTCTAGAATACACCGAGAACAGCGGGGCCTTGTTCAGCGTGGGTGAGAGTCTCTCAAGGGGCCGCACCGTGATCGCAGGCATGACCACCTAATGTCGGTCGCGTAGAATGAAAGAACGAGTAAATTGAACACACTCAAACAGGTGAATTGGTTGGGGGGTACATATGAAAAATCTTGCTTTAGCAATAGCATGTTTGACGTTGCTGACAGGCTGTTCAGGAGTGGGAAGCGGCTTGCTCGGCGGTGTCCTTGGGGCAGGGGCCGCAGGCGGGAGCTACGAGTACAATCTGAAGCGTCAAAAAGATCGGGTTGAGGAAGACTTTAAAGCCGGAAAGATCGATCAAAAGGAATACGAGATCCGCAAAGATCAGATCGCGAGGGATTCGTTTTTTCAGAAGTAATATGAACTAGTGATTTCATTTCGTCCACCGAAACATGAGGTCAGCCGCGTTGAGCAAATTGGATCAGGTGAGACGGACTGTTCGTCCATTCCGGCACTTACCAGATCACTTTGGGATGCGGGGTTGCCGATCCTCAAACATCGGCGTCTTTAACGCGATCAAGTACGGAGCGATATTAATCACAAATGACGGCGGTTCAAAGAGACAACCGGGATGAATCTTGCTGGATTTGGTCAAGAAGCCGGACGAGAATACCCGCAGTATTGTGAACAGGTGAAGAGGCATATCCCTGAATGGGTGGGAAAAGATTCAGAAGTGTGATGGTATTACGTGGGGTTTGCTGCGAAGTATGCTTTTGGAAGCAAGAGAAGAAGCTCGATTATCAAACAGCTTCATTAGCTCCTCCCGCATAACACATACCTCAAATAGCTACTCGGAGAATAGGCGGCCGAATTCTTCTTCAAAACTTTTCCGAATAACATCGTAATCTGGGTGATCGCGAACATATTGGACGAACCTCGTTGTCACCACACTAGCTCGAGGTTTTCGATAGACGCGAATTTCATTACCATAGCTCAATGGCACTTCTAGTCGGCCATGCTGGTATATGTGTCCCTTGCCCCATTTGGAAATAACTTCCGACCCCTTGATTAGACCGGCATGAGTGGGCATTTGTTCGTTGAGGTACAAAATGAGATCACCTTCGATAGCATCACTCTCCGATGCAGAGATCAGGTATGGAACAAGCTCTTGAACAAACTTGGAGCCAACAAAGAGATCAGTCAATCCCCACTCGCCAACCCAGTTAGCCAACTCGTAACAAATATCCAATGCCCATACAAAACAATTCTGAGGAAGTGCCGGATCAGCAAGGCTTATAAGCCGGATTGTATGGGGAAACTCT
>JBBIKN010000068.1:0-18120 GCA_037445435.1 Nitrospira sp.
CCGCGCCAGTTCTTGTGTTTCAGTTGTTGACCCAGAAACCTGTCGGACAGTAGTGTGCTTGGATAGGAATTGAAAAAGCTCTTTAATGCCTCGCTTCCGAATGCCCTCAACGAAAAGTCTTGCACGGGCCATATATGCTTTTCGAAGAGCATCTCGCAATATTTTGTCTGTCTTTTTACCCACTAGGAGGGCCCCCTAGCCTATATGAATGCCGGGTTCCAAGAACCAGAAGCTACCCCTAACCTTCAGGAAGTCAAATCCCTTAATCACGGAGTGGAGGCAGAAAGTTATCGGGTGGCTAAGATGAACAGAGCTCGAACGATGGCTATTCACGAACAATTCGTCAAAGGCTTCGTCCAAACATAGACGCACTTACGAAGTTCGTTTCTTCCATGAGCTCCCATCTGCTGGCTGCTATTCCCTTTTCCCCGAGGCAAAACCCAGATGTGATCCACTATCAGACCTGTCTGGGCAGCAAGGTCTGACAGGATAAGGTCCACCGGAATCTCTTCGCCATGGTACTGGACGTTATCGTTCACCATAACAATATGCCCACCCGGCAGGAGCACTCTCGAAAGTTCATGAATGATGAGGTTCATTTCAAAAAAGTAATTCTCGACCATGTTGGGAATATTGTTGTTATTCAGCTCGCCTTTCTTTTCGGCTTCGAAAAGAAGGGCCAAAATCTCGTGCAATGCCTCTTGTTTCGCAAATGCCGCCTCAGCAGCCTTATAACGATTTTCCCGATCTCTTGCTCGGTACTCAGCGGCAAGAAGGTCCCTCTTGGATTTATTCTCCACTGTTGAAGAAAGAAGCGACTGCCGAAGCTGCTTTATAGCTTCCTCTCCATAACCTAAGAAAGCGAGTTCGAGTGCATAGGTTCGCGTATAGTCGTACCGATTGCAGTAAGGCGGCGATGTGATAACTAGATTGAAGCGAGCATCAGGAAGCTTAGCCAACTCTGTTAGACATGACCCTTCGATGATATCCACATTGCGAGAAAATGTTCCGCCATTCCGTCGGCTGATATCCTGAAGCATTATGTTCAGCTTCGCCGTGATTGCGGAGCGAAAATCCAGCACAGCACCTTTATGGAAACTGGATTTCAACCGTCTCCCCGATCGACGATCCCACCGCAAATACTGACCGTCTTTCCGTGTGTAACTTATATCTTCAAGAACTGAAAGACATGCAAACCAAAAGAGATAGCGCATTTTCTCATCGCGAACCTCTCGCAGGAATGCATGAAATGCCGAGAGAGCGTACTCGGTTCGCTCTGGAAATGCTTTTTCAGTTATGCGGAGGTGGGGGAATTTATATCCAGTGGATCTAACCGTATCGAGAGTAAACTTTTCAAATCGATACAGGCAACGCTCAAACGACTGGATGTTCACAGAGTCAGCAATGATGCGCGCCTTGATTGCGGCCATACCTATTGGCAGTAGCTCAATTCCTGTTGCATGCCAACCAGCCTTTGTTGCCGTCGTTAATGTAGTCCCAGCTCCAGCAAATGGGTCCAATACCTCTGGAGTAGAATGGGTGGCGTGTCTGAATTTTACAAGAAAATATTCAACAAGCTCGGAAGAAAACGCTTCCTTGTATTTAAGCCAACGGTAGAAAGGTATTTGCTTGTTGGCTTGGAAGGAAACTACAGCACGACTTAAATCGGGATTAACGACAAGCTTGTCGGCGTAACGCCGGAAGAGAGCTTCGCGATGAAAACTGTGGGAAGCTCCCATCTTTCTTTCGAGGTAAGGAATCGGTGGTTCATATAACGCTAATCTTTGCTGTACGCTCAACATTGTTCCATCCCGGAATAAGAACGTTCACGACAATTGAAGAGCCTCATTCACGAACAAATACTCTTGCACGCCATTGAACCTGATGTTGGACCCTAACGCGGTCTTCTGCGCGTCCACGCGGTGGCCTTTGGGCATGAACGTCAAGAGCGGCCCTCCCTGTCCCGGATCGTTCTACCAGAGCCCGTTGATCCCCGCCTCAGGCGTCGAACGCTCCCGCTGCAAGCTCCCCGACTAACGCGGCCTTATCCTTCCCGGCTTTCAATGTCCAGCCGATAAGGTCCGCTGAGCTCTGGTTGAATTCGGTCAAATGGATGCATGCTTCGTCCGAATTGATCGTGATTTGGCATTGTCACAATCGGCCACCCGCTACGCCAGCAGATTAACCACTTGATCACGCAAGAACTGCGTTGACCATGTCACGCGCGTCGTGCTCATGAGTCTCATTTCCCTCGCCCTTCAAGAGTAATGACACTGGCGCAAGCGACATTGCCGGAGGAGCGGGGTACCCACCGCGTCTTTGCCAAGAAGGAAAGCCGGAACTGACTACGCCACTGTGGTCGCAAACCACAGGCACAGGAATTCCGGAAGGCTTCCGCATGGCAACGCCCGGAAGGGTCGGTCCGAGAGGCATAGTCGCATTGGCCGGTGTCATTACGAACACCCGCTCGTGGCGCCGCAGTTCTCGCACTTCAGGCAGGTGCCGTTCCGAACCATCTTGAACTGCTTGCATTCCGCGCAGGGGTCGCCTTCGTACCCCTGCTGCCTGGCAATCTGCACCGCCGTCAACGTGACGGTCTCTCGCTTCAACTCCACTTTATGGGCGATGCTGCCGTTTCCGTTCCCGTGCCCGTTTCTTCGCACGCGGGGCGTAACACCTCGCCGTGAGGGAAACAGTTCCGTGCTGATTGAGGATGACGCCAGCGCCTGGGTGTCGACTTCCTCCTGCACGCATTCGGGATCTTGTTCGTCTTTCCTCATGGAGTCCATGCGGAGGTCTTCCGGCTCGACTTGGGCCAGATCGAACCGGTCGAGGTAGGTGACGGCCAATTCCCTGAAGATATAGTCGATGATGGATGTGGACATCTTGATCCGGTCATTGAGCTTGACCGGGCCGTTCGGCTCGAACCGGGTGAAGACGAATGCGTCTACAAATTCTTCCAACGGCACGCCGTGCTGCAAGCCCAACGAAATCGCGATGGCGAAACAATTCATCAGGCTCCGAAATGCGGCGCCCTCCTTGTGCATGTCGAGAAAGATTTCGCCGACCGTCCCATCCTCGTACTCCCCCGTGCGGAGGTAAATCTTATGGCCGCCGACGATCGCTTTTTGGGTGTAGCCGCTGCGCCGGGCCGGTAACGGCCGGCGTTTGGCCAAGTAGCGGTACAGGATCCGCTCGGTCGTCTTCTCTGCCACGGTCACCGCTTCCGCCGGTGCTTCGATTGCCTTGCCCGAGTCGGACGAGGCGTTGAGGGGCTGGCTCAACTTCGACCCGTCTCGGTACAGAGCCACTGCTTTGATCATGGATCGCCAGGCCAGTAGGTAGGCAGCCTTGACGTCTTCGACAGTCGCGTCAGCAGGCATGTTGATGGTCTTACTGATCGCCCCGCTGATAAAGGGCTGGGCGGCCGCCATCATGCGGATGTGGGCATCGACGGGAATGAACCGTTGGCCGATCCGACCACAGCGATTGGCGCAGTCGAAGACCGGGAGGTGTTCGGCTTTCACATGAGGCGCTCCTTCGATGGTCATCGTGCCGCAGCAATAGTCATTGGCCGCGAGGATTTCTTCCTGGGTGAAACCCATTGCTTTCAGCATGTTGAACTGCGGCTCGTTGAGCCGCGCATCGCTGAAGCGGAGCTTCTCCCGGCAAAAGTCCTCCCCCAACGTGAATTTGTTGAACGCAAACTGGATCTCGAAGGCTTGCCCTAAGGTGGTCTCCAATCGTTCCAACGCCGCGTCGTCGAATCCCTTTTGCTTGAGGGTTTCGTGGTTGATGAACGGCGCGTCTTTCAGCGTCTGACGGCCGACGCAATAGTCCACGATCTCCTTGATCTGTTCGTCGGTGTACCCCAGGGTCTTCAGGGCCGGCGGCAGACTTTGGTTGATGATTTTGAAATAGCCTCCTCCGGCCAGCTTCTTGAATTTCACCAGGGCGAAATCCGGCTCAATACCGGTGGTGTCGCAGTCCATGACCAGCCCGATGGTACCGGTCGGCGCGATGCACGTCACCTGGGCGTTGCGGAACCCGTAGGCCGTCCCCAACTCCAGGGCCCGATCCCACGCCCGCCGGGCCCCCAACAACAAATCAGGCGGACAATAATCCGGCTGGATGCCCATCGGCTTGATCCTGAGCCCCTCGTACTCTTCCGGCGGCGCGTTGTAGGTGGCGCGGCGATGGTTCCTGATCACCCGCAGCATGTGCTCGCGATTCTTCTCGTAGCCGGGGAAGGGCCAGAGCTCGGCCGCCATCTCAGCGGAAGTCGCGTACGCCTCTCCCGTCATGATGGCCGTCAGCGCACCGCAGATGGCCAGAGCTTTCGGTGAATCATAGGGAATGCCTTGGCGCATGAGGATGGTTCCGAGATTCGCATACCCCAACCCGAGCGTACGGAAGGTGTAGCTTTTTTCGGCGATCGCCCGGCTGGGGAACGATGCCATCAGTACGCTGATTTCGAGCACGATCGTCCAAAGCCGCACGGCATGACGGAATTTTTCGAGCTCGAACTGCCCGTCCGGTGTAAAGAACTGCGCCAAATTCAACGAGGCGAGGTTGCACGCAGTATCGTCGAGGAACATGTATTCCGAACACGGATTCGACGCGTTGATCCGGCCGTCTTCCGGACAGGTGTGCCATTCGTTGATCGTCGTGTCGTACTGCGTGCCGGGATCAGCGCAGGTCCAGGCGGCCCATGCGATGCGATTCCACAGATCGCGCGCCTTGACGGTCTTGCAGACTTTTCCGTCGGTGCGCCGCCGCAATTGCCAGTCGCCGTCTGCCTCCAGGGCTTTGAAGAACTCGTTGGGAATGCGGACACTGTTGTTTGAGTTCTGGCCGGACACCGTCTGATAGGCTCGACCATCCCAGTTCGTGTCGTATTCGTGAAAGATAAAGTGCGTGAAGCCTTCCCGGGCGTACGCAAACATGCGTTCTATGTACGCCTCCGGCACCGCGTCACGTCTGGCCGCCGTGATCGCCTCTTTGAGGACGGAGTTTTTCTTCAGGTCCAACTCCACGTTCGTGCGACCGTCCCCATCTACCAGATGGCAGGCCTTCAGCACGTTGTTGAGTCGCTGCGCGCAGATTTTCGACCCCGTCACCATCGCAGCGACCTTCTGCTCCTCCACGACTTTCCAATCGATAAATTCCTCGACATCCGGGTGGTCCAGATCCAAGCACACCATCTTGGCGGCGCGTCTGGTGGTGCCGCCGGACTTGATCGCGCCGGCTGCGCGGTCGCCGATCTTCAGGAACGACATCAGCCCTGAGGATTTCCCGCCCCCTGATAGCGGCTCTCCGTCTCCTCGCAGCTTGGAGAAATTCGTCCCCGTTCCACTTCCGTATTTAAACAGCCGCGCCTCTCTGACCCACAGGTCCATGATTCCGTTCTCATTCACGAGATCGTCTTCGATCGCCTGGATGAAGCACGCATGAGGTTGCGGGTGCTCGAACGCATTCGAGGCTTTGACCACTTCGCGCGTTTTTGGATCGACGTAATAGTGACCTTGGGCCGGGCCAGTCAGGCCATAGGCATAGTGCAGGCCGGTGTTGAACCATTGGGGCGAATTGGGCGCGGCCATCTGGTGCGCCAGCATGTAACAGAGTTCATCGTGGAATGCGGCGGCATCGTCGGATGACTTGAAGTAGCCGTAGTTCTTTCCCCAGTGGGTCCAGCAACCGGCCAAGCGGTCGAAAACCTGGCGGGCGTCCCGTTCCCCTCCTGTGACAGGCTTCCCGTCCGGGCCAGTCAATAGGCTACCGTCTGGCCCGTGCTGGGGGACGCCGGCCTTCCGGAAATACTTTTGAGCCAGGATATCCGTTGCCAGTTGGGACCATTGCTCGGGAATCTCGATGTTCTCCAGCTTGAAAATGGTGGAGCCGTCGGGATTGCGGATTTCAGAGCACCGCTTTACGAATTTCAGGCCTTCGTAGGGGCTTTGATCTCGCTGGGTGAATTTCCGTTCGATTCTCACGATGTGCCTCCCTTGCTCATCCGCGTTGAAAGGCCGCTCTTAAGCATTGGCTTTTTGGTGGGCGATTGATTGCCACCTTGGTTCGAGTCAGAGGTATTAGGGGTAGCGATCAGGTCACTGAACTATCAGGGCACTGCTACATATAGCTATTCTAAGGCTTTGTCAATACCAAATATTGTGGCTATCTGGGGAAAGCGGGGAAAAATTGGGGATATCAGAAACGTGGCTCGGCGGGCGGGATTGCTAGCAAATCCCGGTCGGTTATCCACAGGCAGGACGGGCGTTTCAGAGGACTTGCGCCTCACAGAGGCTGCGGATGACGTGCTAGCTAGAAAGCAAACTTTCCGACGGCGCGCATTGATTCCTCCAGCCCATGAAGCGGAACGAGCATCCCGCCGATTCCCAGGACCGACAGCTCGGTCCCTGCCACTTGCATCTTGTACAGGCTGAAGAGTACCAAGTCTGTTCTGACCGTCTGCTTTCTGACAATGCCCTCCAAGAGCTTTCCCCGCTGAGCTTCATACACCGCTCGAATCAATCGCCCCTGCTCGACGGGAAGCGAGCCGTCACTATGGTCGAAGAGTCTTCGGAGTTCCTGGTCGCAAAAGGCAAGGTAGTCGTCCATAGAGGGATTACTCGCCGTAAGTCCTACGAGCAGGCCAATGTTCAGGATGATCAGGAAAAGCTGCCAGACTTTCATTGGAACTCAGCCTGCGACTGCATATGCTCACCGACAGGCCATTCTTGCGTTGGATGAGCAAGCTTCAGTGCGAGACGCAATTGACAATTACCCGCCCGACGATTAGCTTACGGCTGCATTTCCAGATACGTCCGAGCACTTGTCGGATCGCAGAAAGAGGAGGATTCGATGTTCGTCTGGAATAGATATCTAGTAGGAGGTCTGCTAGGCGCATTCGTTGTGCTGTTGGGTATCTTCCTCTTTCACGGCTCACCCGAGAGCACGAGCGGCCTGAAGATCCATACGACGCGCTGGATCACGATGAACTATGCCGGTTTAGTGATCTGGGTCTTCGTCTGGATGATCGACCAGGCCCGCGTGCGCGGGAAAAACGCGTGGGTGTGGCTTGTTCCCTTCCTGTTCGCTCCCTTGCCCATCCTGATGCTCTACGTGCTGGCCCTCCAACGACGAATCCATTAGCGGACAGAGGTCGCTCAATGGCTATGCCGCGGCCTGAGCGGTCGGGACGACCTGACCATTAGAAATCCGATCCCTGATCATCCACACACACCATAAGCCGGGCAGGGCGATCAGGAAGGTCAGAAAGAAAAACTCCGGCCATCCAACCAACCCCACGAGCTCAGCTGATGGTCTTCCCGAAAACACCCGTCCCAATGCCTCCAGCGACGATAGCAAGGCGAATTGGGTCGCTGTATAGCGGTGATCGCACAAGGACATCACGAAAGCGACGAAGGCTGCCGTCCCCATGCCGCCCGTGGCGTTCTCGATGATGACCGATGCGACGAGGATGAGGTAGCTCTTTCCGACCCAAGCCAACAACACAAACGTCAGGTTCGAAAGAGCCTGCAGGATTCCGAAGAACAACAAGGAAGAGAACAACCCGAGCCGAACCATGGCGATGCCCCCCGCCAGCGCGCCGACCAGTGTGGCGCCGATGCCGAGGCCTTTGACGTACCCCACGTCTCCTTGCGAAAAGCCGACTCCCCCGATTAGAAACGCGGTCTGAAGCGACGATGCGAACGCGTCGCCGAGCTTATAGAGAACGATGACTGCAAGGATGCTCCAGGCCGTAGGGCGCGAGAAGAATTCCTTGAGCGGGCCGGTGACAGCCTCACCGAGGCTCAGCGGGGCCCTTTTTGCGGCTGTTGCCTCCGGAGCGAGCAAGATAGTCAGGATTCCGATTCCCATCAAAGCCGCCATAGCCAGGTAGGTAGACCGCCATCCGACGTGATCGGCGAGAACCAGCGCGCCGGAACTCGCGACGAGCAGCGCCAGGCGATAGCCGTTCACCCATACTGCAGCCCCGAAACCCCGTTCGTCCGCATTCAGCAGGTCGGTTCGATAAGCGTCCAGCACGATGTCGAGTGAAGCGGAGAGAAAGGCTACGAGGATGGCGACGCCACCCAAGAGTTCCGGTCGGTCTCCGGGGCCGATCAAGGCCATCACCGCGAGCCCGATGGTCACCGCCGTCTGAAGGATGAGCATCCACCCTCTCCGCCGATCGAGCCAAGGGGGAACGTACCGATCCAGAACCGGCGCCCAGAGGAACTTGATCGTGTAAGGCAATCCAACCAAGGTGAACAGGCCGATGGTCTTGAGATCCACACCGACCACCGTGAGCCAGGCCTGCAGGGTACCGGATGTGAGGGCCAAAGGCAGACCGGAAGAGAAGCCGAGCGGCAACATGGCGCCGATCCGCCGGTTCGCGAAGGTTTGAAGCAGGAGAGATCTGACAGTCATGCGAGAGTGGCTGACTCTGAGTGATTTACCGGTAGCATAACACTAAGGGCTCCGGAGCCATCAGCAGATTTGCGAAAATTCGGAGGCGTGCTCTTTGATCAGAGAATGCAGGGCAGCCATCGACGCGAGAGACTATTTGACAATCTCGCCTAACAGGGTTGCCCGTTGAAGAGGCAGGGCTTATAGCGGGAGGCGTCGAAATCCACATTCTCCTGATAGACGCGTTCGTTGCCGTTCACGCCGTCTTGCTCAGGATCATTCCACATGGTGTGGTTCCACCAATAGAACAGCGGGTACCGTTCCGTGTAGTAGACAGGGTTGCCGTAGTTGCTCCTGGCATATTCCTGGACCATCCGGCCGGTGACATAGTCGACTTGGCCATTGCCCTGGAGCGAATAGAGGAGCAGAAACATGCGTGCTTCGTGA
The DNA here is from genome assembly GCA_037445435.1 of Nitrospira sp. Lineage (GTDB taxonomy): Bacteria > Nitrospirota > Nitrospiria > Nitrospirales > Nitrospiraceae > Nitrospira_D. Next base: position 8,860 of record JBBIKN010000068.1, read on the forward strand.
TCGTACAATTCGTCGAGACGCGTGGCCAGGTCGGGCTCGACAGGAAGAGATTCCTTTGTCCAACCGCCGTCGGTGGGATACGGAACGAGTGTGGTCAGCAGGACGAAGATGCCAACGCGTAGAGGAGACATCACGAGGCAACCTTATGCGTGGCGGACAAAGAAAAACGTGGCGTGATCGTAGCACGATCAACTGAGTCTCGCAACTTCTCCAGCCCGCGCTGTTGCCTTGCCGCACCTGAAGCTCGTTTCGTATAATGCGCGCCATGCCTGCGACTCAGCCACGCGCGTCTTTGGAGACGATCGGGTGCCGCCTCAACCAGTCGGAAACCGCCGTGCTCGCGGCCCAACTCAAACGCCAGGGTTATCGGCTGGTTGAAGCCGGTGAAGCGACCGACCTCCTGGTGCTGAATACCTGCTCGGTAACCGAGAGCGCGGAAAAGGATTGTCGCTACCTGATTCGTCGAACGCTGCGCCAATCTCCGCGGGCTTTCATCGCCGTCACCGGCTGTTATGCACAAACCGGCGTCCACACCCTGGCGCAACTTCCGGGCGTTGATCTCATCGTCGGCACCGAATACAAAATGGACCTGCCGTCCTACCTGCCACCCCCACAGGCGCTGCAGAAAAATCCCGGCGTCCGTGTCATTCATACAAGGTCGATCGATCAGAAGAATTTCGTGCTTCCCTGTACCGGCGAGTCCGACAACACCCGTGCCGCGCTCAAGATCCAAGACGGATGCAACTTCATGTGCGCATTCTGTCAGATCCCCTTCGCGCGCGGACGGGAACGAAGTCGGCTGCTGCTGGATGCCGTCCGGGAGGCGGAAGAGCTGGCCGTGCGAGGTCACAGGGAACTGGTGCTCACCGGGGTCAACCTCGGCCGATACTCGCAGGATGGAGCCGGACTCGTTGAGCTGATCCAGGCGCTGGAGGGGGTGGCCGGCGTGGACCGCATCCGCATTTCATCGATCGAGCCGACGACGATTCCTGACGCTCTCCTTGACTATATGGCGACTTCAACGAAGCTTTGCCGCTATCTACATGTCCCTGTGCAAAGCGGCGACGACAGCGTGCTTGCCGCCATGAACCGTCGTTACCGTGTGAAGGAATACGTCGAGCTGGTCGGACGAATCGTAGCGCGGATTCCAGATATCGGCTTGGGAACGGATGTGCTCGTCGGCTTTCCAGGCGAGGGAGAAGCTCAATTCGCCAACACCGTTCGACTGGTCAGTGAGCTGCCGTTTTCATACTTCCACGTCTTCAGTTATTCACGCCGCCCGGGAACCGCCGCGGCTCGGATGACCGGCTCCGTGCATCCTGCCACGATCAAGGCTCGATGGAGGACGCTCACGGACCTCTCGAAGCAAAAGCGACTCGTCTTCCATCAGCGCCAGATCGGTCAGGTATCGCGAGTGCTGTTTGAAGCCCGCGAGCCGGACGGCCGTTGGCCTGGTTTGACCTCGCAGTTCACCAGGGTCGTAGTGACCTCTGAGGTTGATTTGACGAACTCCCTGAGGGATGTCGTCATCACGGGGGCCAGTGAGACGCAGGCGTTCGGCAGACTTGTCGATGCCGTCGTCCCGACCGAAAGGGTGCGCGTCTTATGAGCGACAGGAGAGCATCGCCGCTCGTCCACATCGAAACGTTCGGCTGCCAAATGAATGAGTACGACACTGAACTCATTCGGGGGATCCTGCGGAAAGAAGGTTTCTCATTCACCGAAGACCAGGAACGAGCGGACGTGGTGCTCATGAACACCTGCGCGATTCGGGAAAATGCCCATCAGAAGGTGTATGGCCACCTCGCCGAGCTCAAAACCATCAAGAAGGAGCGTCCTCTGGTCGTGGGCGTGCTCGGCTGCATGGCCCAGAATCTCAAATCCCGGTTGACCGAAAAGGAGCCGATAGTCGATGTCCTCGTTGGCCCCGATGCGTACCGCCAACTTCCGGGTTTGCTCCTGACGGCGATGACGGCACAGGAAGACGGAATGACGGCCCGCGGCATGGCACTCGATTTATCCGAGTATGAGACATACGAGGACGTACTGCCCGAGCGGACCGAGGGTGTCAACGCGTGGATCGCCGTCATGCGCGGATGTGACAACTTCTGCAGCTTTTGCGTCGTGCCGTATACCCGCGGTCGGGAGCGATCGCGGGATCCGGACGGAATATTGGCCGAGGCACGCCAGGCGGCGGCCGAGGGATATAAACAGATCACGTTGCTCGGGCAGAACGTCAACTCCTACCGGTCCGGCGGCTGGGACTTTGCCAAGCTGATCGTCGCGGTTGCCGAGGTGCCGGGAATCGAGCGCGTTCGATTCACCTCTCCCCATCCGAAGGATTTCCCGCCGCGGCTTCTGGAAGCCGTCGCCGGTCATCCCCATATCTGCAAACATATTCACTTGCCGCTGCAGTCGGGCAACGACCGCATCCTCGGGCTCATGAACCGAACCTACACTCGCCGCGAATACCTCATGCTCGTCGACCGATTCAGGCGGCTCAACGATAGGATCGCGCTGTCCACTGATATCATCTGCGGGTTCTGTTCGGAGGCGGAGGAGGAATTTCTCGACACCTTGTCGGTGCTCGAAGAAGTCCGCTTTCATTCGGCGTTTGTTTTCAAATACTCAGAACGGAAGCACACGCTTGCCGCTCGGAAGTACCGGGACGACGTTTCCGAGACCGTTAAGGGTGAACGGGTCGCTCGACTGGTCGAGGTTCAGCGCGACATCTCCCTTGCGCACAACCGGAAATTCATCGGAGCGGAGGTTGAGGTCTTGGTGGAACGTGACGCCAAGCGTTCTCCGATGCAGTGGATGGGACGCACCGATGGCAATGTCACCGTCATCTGGGAGAAAGCGGCGAAGCCTTCCGCACCTGGTCGTATCGAAACCATAAAAGTCTGGGATGCCTCTCCCACCACCCTTTATGGGACCCCCGTTGAACCATAAGCCGTGGGGAACCAGCCGCTGCATCTTCTGGCCTACAGCTAGGACAATCTTGTTCTACCGGTCCCAGGATTGAACTCCCCCTAATCGAATCTCCCCCACCACCATGAAAAGACTAGATCCAGGATCGTCGGGGATCTAGTCAATTAGTGTCAAAGAGAATCCCTAAATGGTTTGAATGAAAATTCAATTACTTCAGTGGCTTAGACGACCATCCCTCGGCTTGGAGTCGGTTGAACCGAAAAAGCCTGGCCGTAAACTCAACAACGAGATTTACCCCGTAACCCGAGATTCATTCCGGCCCTCAAGGATCGGGGAAGGCATACAGATTGCTTCACTAATAAATGGATACTGAACCGATCCTTTGCCCCTCTACCTATGCCTACGGATCACAACCATTCCAGTGAACAGGAGAAGCCTATGAGCCTCGAAACGATCATCTCAGTCGGTGTGTTTGGTTGGTTAGCCGTGGGCATGGTGCTGATGGCGCTGGGAATCTGGTAGGCCACGCCAACCCTTGATCGTCACTCCAACCGCAATTCAATCAACAATCCATTTGGAAAATCCGAACTAAGGGAGGGCAATATGATCCACGGAACTGACGTCGCTCGGTCGATGGTCGTAATCGCAATCGGGAGCCTCCTCGCCTTCCCGACCGGATGCTCGGTGTTTTCCAACCAAGTAGCGAAGGTCAACCAGAGCGCAAACGGTAGCGTCACTATTGAAGAAGTCACAGACTGGTCATTTGAAGCCTCCCACCCGGCGATGGTGGATCAAGGAACGATCGCGAAGATCCTCCGCGGCGTTCAGGTGGAAGAATGGCCGGGCGTGAGCGATGGCGTGCCCGCAAGCGGCAGCAGGCCGATGAAAGCATTCAGCGATGAGAACGTCGAGTATCTCGCTCCCCTGCTAGCACAAGCTTTGTCCCAAGCGAAACCTGAGCAAGTCGTCGGTTTCCAGGTGTTCTCATCGGCAGGGTCCGGGTCTGGTCCCGCTGCGGGTACCATTTATGTGCAGAAGGGCGCGGTCCACGTCACGCTGACCCAATTCGCAGGGCAAACGCCGAAGTCGTCGGTGGGGTCATGGCTGTTCTCCGGCAAGTCTCGGTCAGCCTCCAAGCCCGTTGTCAGCTTCTCCCCGGTATCGGTGGCGCGGGTTGTCCCGGCGTCGTCATCCGTCGCCCAGGGTGTCTCGAACGTTCAATCAGTGGTTGTCGACTACGCGTCTTTGGCGAAGACCCCTGTGCAGATGACCGTGACGGCGACAAAGGTTTCTCCAACACGCAAAGAAGTGGTTCCGGCGGCGGCTCAGGTGCGTCAGGAAGCCGTCTTGCCGGAAGACGTGGCCGTGCCGGTCTCGGCGACCAGCGAGATGAGCGAATCGGAGTTCTTGGCGAAGAAGCTGGATGAGCTGCGGCAATCGAAAGAGGCGTTGGCTCAGAAGGACGTGCGGATCAAAGCGTTGCGTCGTGATATGGAGTCGATGCGGAAGCAGCTAGAAGATCGCGACAAACAGATCCGCACCCTAAAGGCGAAGAAAGTCTCCTCCCAACCGAGCAAGAAAAAGAAAGCCGAAGTGGCCGCTCGCTAGTCGACAGCGACGAACTCCGGCTGCAAGAGGATCACATCACGGGACAGGGGTTGTCGGAAAGTCATCCGGCAATAGCAAGCGTAAGTGACATACGTATCCTGAAGACAGTAAGCCCCGATCTCCTTCCCCTGTCCCTTCGCCCACAAGTCGGCGACCTGGGTTCCGCTGCCCGATTTCGTCTCCACGTTCAGCGCCCGCGCTAACACGTCGAGCTTGACCCATCCGCGCGTGTCCCAGTTGCTCCAAACCGCCATCGTGTCAAACACCGGCTCGGTCCTGAATTTGGCCAGGTTGATGTCCATCGAGGGTTTGACCTGGTGAATGATCGAGCGCTTCTTGATAAATGGCAAATCGAACCCCAGTCCGTTATGGGTGATGAACAGTGTCGGCCGGTCCTGGGCAAGGCGGGCCCAAAACTGCTGAAGCAACTCCCGTTCATTCGAGCCATACCACGCCACGGCACTGTGGGGCTCCAAAGCCTCCGTCAGCTCGATCATGCCGATGCAAATGATTCGGCTGAAGGTACCGTCGAACGCCGACTTGGCATACAGCTCATCCTCGATGCGGCGTCGCTCTTCAGCCTCGCCCGCGGCAAAAAGATCATATCCTTCTTCCAAAGGAGGCAGCTCGCCTTCTTGAGGCAACTTGCCAATCAGCCGATTCCACTCCTCGCGTGGCGCTTGAACGGTTTCAATGTCGAGCACGACCTTCATAGCCCACGGCCGATGGGTTATGGGCTATGGGTGATGGACAAGATCAAGCCGACAGTTTTCGGCTTGTTCCGACCTACAGCCCATAGCCTAACGCCTATTGCCCTACTCCTTCAGCCTTCTCCTTGAGCGAGCGAAACATGATCACTGCGTCCTGGTATGAACCGCTGGTCATGCGTACAGCTTCCGGGATGATCGCCAATTCCCGGAACCCTAACTTCGTCCACAAGTGCCGCGCCACATGATTTTCGGAAAACACCAGATTGAATAGCACGCTCCGGTAGCCGAGGTCCTTGGCATATTGCAACATCGTTGCGCCGAGGAGCCAGCCCAATCCGCGGTTGCGCCACTCTGGCGCGACGATGAACCCGGCATTCGCCACGTGTCGTGCCCGGCCTGGCCAATTGGGCTTCAGGTAAAACGCACCGGCCATCGTTCTCGCATGAGCCCGATCGGGGCTATAGGCCGCCACCGTGCTCTTGCCGGCGAACCAATAGTCCCGAAATTCTTTAGGACCCGGCATCACCTGGTGCGGATACGAGGTCCCTTCATGCACGACGATGCGATACAGCTGCCGCAATGGCTCGATATCCCGCTCGCGTGCGAGCACGAATTGGACCGGGCTCCCGTCCTTCAGTCGCGCCTCCAGTGGAAAACGCACCGGCTCCTCGCCGATTTAATGAAGCCCCCGCAGCGCCTCGATGATCGACCGATCGGCAGGAGGAAATTCATAGTCGAGCAATTCGTCCGGCGAGACCCAGCGGACCTCCGCACAGCCGATCGGGCTGGCTTCGCCCGATAGGATGGAACAACGAAAGAAATGCAGCTCGACGGTCGCCTCCGGATATTCATGCCGGATGGTTTTGAACCCGACGGGTGGGCCGATGCGAATCGCCAATTCCTCCTGCAGCTCACGACGAAGACACTCCTCGAGTGTTTCGCCGGGCTCGCACTTCCCTCCGGGAAATTCCCACAAGCCCCCCAGGTGCACGTTCCCATTGCGCCGCGCAATTAGGTACCGCCCCTCCTGGCAAATAAGCCCTGCGGCCACCTGAACGAGTTTCATCGAGTCCATTCAGTCGAGCGGCGCTCGACACGGGAGGGGCCCGAATCAACTCCCCTCCCTATTGTTCTTGGCGCGACAGAAGCCGCCGGTTCATTCACCCCAGGGCCATGGCGCGCCAGCCTGACCAGAGGGCCATGACGGTCCTGGCCCATGAAGCGGGGTCGCTTCGCGCCGGGATTCCTTCCGTGTTCTTGGCGCGACTGAAGCCGCCGGTTCATTCACCCCAGGGCATGGCGCGCCAGCCTGACCAGAGGGCCATGACGGTCCTGGCCCATGAAGCGGGGTCGCTTCGCGCCGGGAACCCTTCCGTCGCTATTGAGATCCGTTCCGCTTGGCATCGAATGGATACGTCTTGCAGAACGATTTCATGGGACAGAGCAGACAGTACGGGTCCCGCGCGGTACAGATCGTCGCACCGAAGTCCATGATCGCCTGGTTGAAGTCATAGGCCTTACCACGGGGAATCAACGCCTCCGACAATGCCCACAACTTCGCCTTTTGGGCCTTCGGTTCGCCCTCCGCGATGAAAACCCGGTGGAGAACTCTGAGGACATTCGTGTCCAGGATCGGCGCATCTTCGTTGAACGCAAAGGAGCGAATCGCCCCCACGGTGTAACGGCCGATGCCCTTGAACGAGAGCAGCTCTTCCGGATCGCTCGGCAACTTGCCGCCGTATCGTTCGACCGTCTCGCACGCGATGCCGTGCAGCCGCTCCGGCCGAATATTGTAGCCCAGCGGGTACCATGTCTTCTTTACATCATCGATCGGCGCCTCAGCCAAATCCTGAAACGTCGGATAGCGCTCCAGGAACTCATGGTATTTCGGAATCACCCGCTCCACTTGCGTCTGTTGCAGCATCACCTCGGAAACGAGAATGTGATATGGGTCCGCGGTCTTTCGCCATGGCAAATCCCTGCCAAATTCCCGGTACCACGTGAGCAAACGCTGCTGAAACCTGCGCTTCAGAGAGGGTCCAAGCGAGACCGACTTGGCTGGCTTCATTTTCCTTCGACGGGAGGCTGTCGGAGCGCGCTTGGTAGCCATCAGGCGCAGCATTCTAGAAGCGCCCTGATCGAAAATCAAACAGCCCGCGCGGCGGAGTCTTTTGCGAAAGAGCTTGGAAATCGGCCGATGATGATGTTCGATAAGCATCGTACGCCGGCAACACACACTCCCTTTATCTTCAAGGAGGAGTTATGGCCAATCAAAAACGGACGGGCGAAGCATCATCAGAGGTTCGTGACTCATTGGAACAGGAAATACGTGAACGGGCCTACGAATTCTTCGTCAAAAGTGGGTATCAACACGGCCATGACCGCGAGCACTGGCTGGAGGCCGAAAGGCAAGTCCTCGCCAGTAAGAAACCGAAGTTGCGCAGCGTCGCGTGAAATCACCCAGTCGAGCCGCGCTCGACACGGGAGGGGGCCCGAACCAACTCCCCTCCCGCTTGTTCTTGGCGCGACAGAAGCCGCTGGTTCATTCACCCCGGGGCCATGGCGCGCCAGCCGTACCACGGGGCCATGAAGGTCTTGGCCCATGAAGTGGGGTCGCTTCGCGACAGGAATCATTCCGTCACTGTTCAGTCGAGCCGCGCTCGACACGGGAGGGGGCCCGAACCAACTCCCCTCCCGTACCCACAGCAACCCGGAGGAAACGGTGACCGTGCGCCGTTTCTCCTCGCTCGGTTCAACCCCTCAAGCTAAGTCCAATCCTCGCTGATCACCACGCGCGCCGGGCCGCTATAGTCCGATCGTTTCAATCCGCCGAAGTTCTTCAGGTGTGAGCGTAAACCGGTCAGCTTGGAGATCGTCTTTCATGTGTTGCGGATTCGTGGTTCCCGTCAAGGGAAGCATGCCGATCTGCATCGCAAATCGAAACACGATTTGAGCCATCCCCGTTCCGTATTTGGCCGCCATGGCCCTTACGTCGGGCTCGGCAAACACTTCTCGATTCGCAGTCAACAGCGAGAAGCCTTGATAGATGATGCCGTGGATCCGGCAGACATCCCGCACGGTCCTGTCCCAACCGAACGCGGCGTAGCAGCGATTCTGCACGACCATGGGCTTATGCCTCGCCCGCTCGCACAACAGCATGAGTTGCTCGGCCGTGACATTGCTGACCCCGATCATTTTCGCTTTCCCGGCATCGTAGAGCGCTCCGATCGCCGCCCAGACTTCCCAATCCTCCGGTCCCAACCCCCTGCGGGAGTATGGGCCGTGTAGCACGTATGAATCGAGATAATCCGTATGGAGATGGGCGAGCGAGCTGTCGAAGGACTGTTTCACTTGGGTCGTGAGGTCGGCACGCAGGTCGTACGGAGCGCGGTGGTCTTGGCTGCTGGCCGGCGTAAATTTTGTTTGGAGGAACAGCGTCTCGCGCACGATCCCCTGCTTTGCCAGCATCTTTAACGCCTCTCCCACCCTGACTTCGTCGTAATGAATCGGCTGATTCGCCGTGTCGATCGCGGTAAAGCCGGCTTCCACGGCTTGGAGTACCAGCCGTGTCGTGGCTTCCTTCTTCCACGCCGTGCCGTACATGAACGAGGGGATCGGAACGTTGTTATACGCAGTCAAAGGCATGGTCGGTTGAGGGAAGTTTAACAGATCACAGAGCGCAGTGCATTTCCGCCGAATGCTTCCATGGTTGATCGACCATTCTCCCGCATGCTAGGTTTGGGCGGAAGGTAGCCATGGTGATCAAATCCTATCAGCAGGTCTCTCCGACGCGCTATCCAGGCGTCTCCGAGGGAGTACAGATCCGTGAGATGATTACTGCCCAAGACGGTGCGCCGAACTTCGCCATGCGAGTATTCGACGTGCAGCCCGGCTCAGCCACACCGTACCACGCCCATCCGTGGGAGCATGAGGTTTACATCATTTCTGGAACCGGTCTGGAGGTATAAACAGCAAGTGTGGAAATAGGAAAAGGGCGGTGGCAACCTTTCGG
>JBBIKN010000069.1:0-17890 GCA_037445435.1 Nitrospira sp.
TAGTGTTTCCCGGTGTCCTCGGTGATATGGCGGGAAGCTTCGGCCAAGCGAACCGCGGCATTTGCCCGAATATCGGCGATGACTTCTTCGAACTGCTTGCGGCGCTTATCGGCCAGTAATTCTTGGCGAAGCCGTTCTTGTTTCGCCAAATCGGTTTGGATAACGGCCTCGTCAAGCGGGGCCAGCATGACCAGGTAGTAGCCGTTTTCGGTCTTAATCGGGGCACTGACCATGCCGAGCTTGAGGGTGTGGATGACGGCATCGACTTCTGGTGGGACCAGTCCTTTTCGGTAGGGCCCGAGCTCGCCGCCCTTGGATTTCGTCTTTTCGTCGATCGAGTATCGCTGTGCAAACTTCGCAAAACTCCCGCCTCGATTCACTTGAGCTTCAAGATCTTTGGCCGCATAGACATTCGGGAGCAGCATCACCGAGACATTGGCCTTTAAGGGGTCCAAGAGCTCGCCCGCGTGCTTCTCGTAGTAGGCATCGAGTTCGGCTTGGGTAAGCTCGACCTTGGAGTGGAGCTTGTCTTTCAACAGCTCGTCGAGAATCAGCTGCTCTTTATACCGCTGGGTCTTGTCTCGAATGACATCATCCTGATCAAGGCCTCGACGACGGGCTTCCTGCATCAACAGCTCTCGGGTGATGAGTTCATCCAGGAATTTTCCCTTGCCTCCCTCCTTTTCGTAGCGGGCGCGTGTGGCCTTGGAGAGCTCACCCCACCGGAGGTCGAATTCAGTCTGAGTGATGGCTCGTCCATTCACCAAGGCGACGACCGGTTCTTCCTGTCGTTCGGCGCACCCCAAGACCGTAGGCCCTAAAGCGGCTAACGAGCCGATAAGCAGCCCCGGAAGACAATGTGTTCGGCAGAAGAACGGGATCCGGAAGGGCATCATATGTCGTGGCACACGTGGAAACGATTAGGAGGCAGCGACTTCCTTTTGGATGGTCTTGGTATCACAGAGATCGAGGCTTTGCAAGATTGCGTTGAGTTCCGAAAACATCGACGGCCAGTCGTCATGACGCAGCTGGATTTCGAAGGAGACGGGGCTTAAGAACCGGAGCCGCTTCTTGAGCTGGTCCATCAATCGGTGGACGGCTGTCTCAGGGATGACGGCCTTGGGGTGAAACACGACCTTGGCCGACCGGTCGTGCACTTCGAGCGACGCCAGACGAAGGCGTTTGGCATGAGTCCGGAGTTGCATCACTTCAAGCAGTCGTTCAACCGGCTCCGGGGGAGGGCCGTACCGGTCTTGAATTTCCCCATGCAAGAGGGCCAACTCGCCGATTTGACCACAAGCCGTCAGGCGTTTATAGAGGGACAGGCGCTGATGCGGATCGACCACGTACTGCTCGGGAATGAACGCGGAAACGGGCAATTGGAGAGTCGGGTCTGGCTCCTCCTCTATCACATGCCCCTTCAACCGCTGAACAGCCTGCTCCACCATCTGCATGTAGAGATCCAAGCCGATCGCGGCGATATGACCTGACTGTTGTTTACCCAGAAGATTACCAGCCCCTCGAATTTCAAGGTCTGCCGCAGCGATACGGAACCCGGATCCGAGTTCCGTGAATTGCTGAATCGCGATCAATCGCTTCTGCGCATCGCCGGTCAGCGTCCCTTCATCAGGGATCAGGAAGTAGGCGTACGCTTGCTCTCCGCCACGCCCGACCCGTCCGCGCAACTGGTACAGCTGGGCAAGGCCGAAGAGATCCGCCCGATTGACGATGATGGTGTTGGCGTTGGGAACGTCCAGCCCGGACTGGATGATGGCCGAGGCGATCAAGACGTCCGCCTCGCGCTTCACGAATTTCAGCATCACGGCTTCCAACGGTCTGGCATCCATCTGACCGTGTGCCATGACCATCCGGGCTTCGGGAATTAATTGGTGGAGCCACGACCCGATCCGCTCCATGGTTTCGACCCGATTGTGGACGAAATAGACTTGTCCCCCGCGCCCGAGCTCACGCAGGATGGCGTCTCGCACGGCCTTCTCGCTGAATCGGATCACCTCCGTCTTGATCGCCAGCCGTCCGGCAGGCGGCGTATCGATGATCGACAGATCCCGAACGCTCGATATCGCCATTTGGAGGGTGCGAGGAATGGGCGTGGCGGTCAACGTGAGGACGTCCACCTGCGTGCGAAGCTGCTTCAGCCGCTCCTTATGTTTGACGCCGAACCATTGCTCTTCGTCGATGATCACGAGGCCGAGTTGCCGGAACGCCACGTCTTTCTGCAGCAGCCGGTGAGTACCGATCACGACATCGACGGTTCCGGCCGCCACATCCTTCAGAATCGTTTTGGTCTCTTTAGCCGACTGAAACCGCGAGAGCAGCGCGACGCGCATCGGAAAGGGCGCGAATCGTTCGGCAAAGTTCTCGTAGTGTTGATGGGCCAGAAGCGTGGTCGGGACCAGCACCGCCACTTGACGATCATGCTCGACGGCTTTGAAAGCCGCGCGCATGGCGACTTCAGTCTTGCCGTATCCCACGTCCCCGCAGATCAGCCGATCCATAGGCTTGGTCGATTCCATGTCCCGGCCGATGTCCTCGATGGCTTTGAGCTGATCCGGCGTTTCCTCGTATTCAAAGGCGGCCTCGAATTCGTGGTACAGGGTCGTGGTTGTGCCATAGGCATTGCGTTTCACCAGCTCGCGGTTGGCATAGAGATCGATCAATTCTTGAGCCATCTCTTCGATATCCCTTTTCACCCGCGCGGTCGTCTTGGCCCAACTGGTACTGCCCAGGCGATCGAGCCGTGGGACGTGACCTTCCGCTCCGCTGTACCGTTGAACCTGGTTCAACCGATCGAGAGGGACATAGAGGGTATCTCCACCGGCGAACTCGAGAATCAAGAAGTCGCTCTCGAAGTCTTGGACCGAGAGACGTTTGAGTCCGCGGTATTTGGCGATGCCGTGTTGTACGTGCACGACATAGTCGCCCACGTTCAGGTCTTCCAACGAGGAGAGGAAGGTCGCCGTTCTGCTTTTCGGCTGTGGTTTATGACGCGCTCCCTTTGCGAACAATTCTTCTTCCGTCAGGAGCGCGAGTCGAAGGTCTGAGGAGAGAAACCCCGCCGAGAGATCGCCGTGCAGCACATAAAACGGCGGCTTACCGGTCCTCTGGGTGGACCAGGCCGTCGGGTTCCATGGGTCGGCAGGCAAATCGTGCTCTCGGAGGAGCGCCAGCAAGCGGTCGACTTGTCCACGGCTTCGCGCCACTAAGACGACACGATGTTCGTTCCGAAGCCCTTCTAGAAGGCTGAGCGTCTGGCTGAAGGCAGTGCCTCTAATACCGAGCCCGATGCTTCCCGGCGCTTGGGCGGGAAACGAGAACGTCTGCGTCCAAGTCGAGTCCGGTGCCGCCAGTGGTTCGAGCGCCAACATGGGACAAGCCTCGATCCGTTGTTGGATCCCTTGCCAGGTGAGAAAGAGTCGTTCGGGCGAGGGATAGGGATGTGAGGCATCGCGGTCCACATGACGGAGATATCCGTCGTCGATTCTCTCCCAGGCCGCCTCGCAGGCTTTCTTGAGAGTGATCGGTTGATCGAGGGCAAGGAACGGAACCGTTGTGAGATAGTCGAACAGTGTGTCCATGGAACCGTACAGATCGGGGCTTCGCCACTCAGCATCCGCTTGAATTGGCGTAATCGCATCCGGGACGTGGGGGGGACGAATGAATTCTCGCGCAGGCAACACCCAGCCCTCGCTCAATTTTGTGATGGACGTCTGAGTGGAGGGGTCGAACAAGCGAATCGATTCGACCTGATCCCCAAGAAATTCCACACGGACCGGGTTGGCGTAGGCGGTCGAGAAGATATCCACGATGCCGCCACGGATGCTGAACTCCCCCGGGATTTCCACGACGGACACTCGTCGGTATCCCAGGCGAAGGAGGTTGGTAACGAGCGAGTCCCGTTCGAACGCCGCCGCTGTTTCGAAGTGGAAGATCGCCTGCTCGAATGTGGAGCGCGGAATGACACGGTGCATCACCGCGGCGACGGAGGTCACGAGGATGGTGGGTGGGGTGACCAGTAGGCGATGAAGCGTCGTCATTCGGTGCGCAATCAATCCGACATGCGGCGCCGTGGCTTCATACGGGAGCGTCTCCCATTCCGGGAACCAGGCGAGGTCCGCGACCGGCCGACCCATGAGTTCATGGAAGAAGCACAAGTCATTAAACATGCGTTCGGCGGAGTCGTCGTCCGCAGTCACAACGACCCATGGTCCGACGCCGTCTGACGTGCTGTGGCGGGTGTCGTTCAAAAGAGTCAGAGCGCAGGCCGATGTCGAGCCATGGGCCCCCAGCAGGCAGACACGAGCCTGTTCTTGCTGAAATGCCGAACGAAGCGGAGCAAGCCAGGATGGAGTTTGAGGATTGGTTTCAGACACGCATTACTTCGCGGTTGATCTGATGCGTTGAAGAAGCGCCGTGGTAGACATGCCGGGAACCAGCGGGATCGTCTTGACTACACTTCCCTGCGCTTCAACAATTTCCCGGCCGACGATCCGATCGATCGTCCAATCTCCGCCCTTGACCAAAACGTCCGGCTGAACGGCTGTAATGAGTTGGAGGGGGTCTGATTCGTCGAAAATGACCACGAAATCCACACAGCCCAAAGCCGCCACCACTTCCGCCCGTTGCGCCTCCGGCACGATCGGCCGGTCTGGGGCCTTGTTCAGCGTACGGACCGAGGCGTCACTGTTGACACCGACGACCAAGACATCTCCGAGGGCTTTGGCGGTCTGTAGGTATCGGGTATGTCCGATATGCATCAGGTCGAAACAGCCGTTTGTGAAAACAACCCGCTTCCCCTTGGCCCGTTCACTGGAAAGCATGGGGAGGAGTTGGTCGCGGGACAGTACCTTTGTGACCATGGCTCCATCATACCGTGCATACCGCGTCGTCGGCTACATGGAAAGGGCGTCAGGCTAGACGGCGTCGGTCCTGAGAATCTTCGATGGTGTGCACGGTATTTCATGGTCTCCCGGCGCTATCCTCAAGTTGTCACGTAACGGACCGATACAACACATAACGGACTCGAAGGCTCGGCAAGTGATCGGGCCTGGAGCTCTGGGTGTGCCCGGAGCGTAGGACGATGATGGTGGATGGGGAGAATATGTTTTGGACCATTACAGCGGTCAACGTTCTGCTGACCGCTCTCTTGATTTTCTTCATCATACGGGCATCTCGGCGAGCGTGGACGAGTCAAATTCGCGCGGAGGCCGAACGAATCAGATACCAAGAAAACGAGCAGAGACTCCGGAGTATTTTAGAAGCCGAACCCCATGGAATATTGGTGCTCGGGCTCGACTATCGCGTGCTGCAACTCAATCCTGCTGGCTGTCTTCTCTTCGATGCTGCTTTTTCGGAGGAGATCGTAGGGAAAGATGTGCGGGAGTACATTCAGACGAACCATGGTTTACAGATCGAAGAAATGCATAAGACGGCTCGAGAAGGCCAGGAAACCTGCGGAAAGGGACGACTCGTCGGACTATCGGGACAGATGCGGTGGGTTGAGATGACGTTCGTCCCGCTCACAGCCAGTGACGGTACGGTGCAAGCGGTCCTCAGCGTCGTTCGGGATGTGACGGAACAGAGGCGCGCCGATCGTCGGCAAGCTCTCCAGCATGCCGTGGCTAGAGTGCTTGCGGGTTCCTCGACTCTCGATCAGGCGATCCCCGACCTTCTCCAGGCAATTGTCGTGAATCTCGATTGGCATGTCGGTTTGTTCTGGCGGGTGCAGGACGACCGGCGAACCATTCTCTGCACGCATGACTGGTCCGCTGATACGATGGTCGTACAGGAGTTTCTGAACAGAAGTCGGCAAGAAGCGTACACGGCGGGGTCCGATCTTCCGGGGCACTGCTGGGCCCGCGGCGAGCCGCTATGGGTGGAGGATGTTACAAGAAACCCTATGTTTACGCGTAGACCTGTCGAAGGGATGGGAATGCCGCGCGCGGCCTGCGCGTTTCCGATTTGGCTCAGAGCCAACGTCTACGGCGTGATGGAACTGTTCTGCAACGAGCCTCAGGGCACGGATTGGGATTTACTGCAAGCCTTGGGTACGGTCGGAAGACAGATCGGCCTTTTCGTCGAACGAACTGAAGTGGAGGCGGCGCTGCATGAGAACGAAGCCCGCACCGGTCTGATTATCGACACCGCTCTCGACGCCGTGATGACGATGGATCGTGCCGGCCGAATTACCGAGTGGAATGCGCAGGCCGAACAGATTTTCGGATGGTCTGCGCATGAGGTGATCGGGCGCGATGTGGCCGACACCATCTTTCCGCCGTCCCATCGCCTCAGCTATCGCCAGTATGTTCAGCGACTTCTTGAACCTAGGGATGCGCCTCTCTCAAACAGGCTGGTCGAAATGATCGGTCTTAGGCGCGACGGCGGGGAATTCCCGGTTGAAATCGCCATGACGCCATTGGCCGTCGAGGGCTCCGTCATCTTCAGCGCATTTATGCGGGACATCACCAGTCGGAAAGCAGCGGAGCAAGCGTTGAAGGACTATGCCCAGCAGTTGGAGCATATCAATCAGCAACTGGATGCCGCATTGAAGGAAGCGAAAGCCGCCACCGAGGCCAAATCGTCGTTCCTGGCGACGATGAGTCACGAAATCCGGACACCGATGAACGGCGTCATAGGGATGACCGGTCTCTTGCTGCAGACCACGCTGACGGAAGAACAGCGCGAATATGCTGAAACAGTTCGGACTTGCGGCGACCATTTGCTGACGATCATCAACGACATTCTCGACTTTTCCAAAATTGAAGCTGGAAAACTGGATTTAGAGACGATTGAGTTCGATCTTCGGCTCACCATCGACGAGACGTTGGACCTCGTGGCGGAACGTGCGTCATCCAAAGGGCTCAATCTGGCCTGTCTCTTCCACGCCGATGTGCCGCGGAATCTACTTGGTGATCCTGGCCGCCTCCGGCAAGTCGTGATGAACTTAACGTCGAACGCCGTCAAGTTTACCGACAGCGGAGATGTGGTGGTGGAAGTGACGGTGGAGGCTCAATCGAAGGAGGACGCGACGATTCGTATCGCGGTCACGGACACCGGAATCGGGATTTCCGAAGAAGCCTACGAACGGCTGTTTCAGTCGTTCAGCCAGGCCGACGGATCCACGACGAGGAAATACGGTGGGAGCGGACTCGGTCTTGCGATTTGTAAACGTCTTGTCGAGATGATGGGAGGAACGATTGGCGTGAGAAGTCGAGTCGGGGAGGGGAGCTGCTTCTGGTTTACGGTGAATCTTCGTAAGCAGGCTGATGACTCCCGCAGGGCCGATCTCTCCGCTGCTGTGTTGACGGGTCGACGGATCTTGATCGTGGATGATAAGGCCATCAACCGAAGAATTTTGGAACTGATGACGAGGAAATGGGGAATGCACCCGACCATGGTTCACAGCGGCTCTGAGGCGTTGGAGGTGTTGAGTGATGGAGACGGGCCACCGCAGTTTGATCTTGCACTGTTGGATGTGGATATGAGTCCGACGGACGGGATTGAATTGGCACGCGCGATACAGGCGCGAGCCGAAGGAGGCAATCCCAAACTCGTGTTGCTCACGTCGTTCGGTCGACGGGGAGATGCGAAGGCGGCCAAGGAAGCGGGATTAGCAGCCTACTTGACCAAGCCGATTCGTGAACGACAGTTGCACGATTGTCTCGTCGCGGTCATCACGCGACGGCCCAGGGCGTCGGGTATGCCGGTTACGAAAGAGGCGCCGTCGCTCATCACTCGGCACACGCTTGCAGAAACCAAGGCGCAAGTGGATCTCCGCATTCTTCTGGCTGAGGACAACATCATTAATCAAAAAGTAGCCGTTCGTCTCTTCCAGCGGTTAGGGTACCGTATCGACGTTGTGGCTAATGGGCGTGAAGCGGTCAAGGCGGTGTCTCGCAGTCGTTATGATGTGGTGTTTATGGATTGCCAGATGCCGGAAATGGATGGCCTCGAAGCGACACGGGAAATCCGCCAACGTGAAGCATGGCTCGTGAAGCGTGAAGTGCAGAACGAGGTACGAGTGACGATCGACGAACGACGCGGCACGCCCCGTGTGTTGATCATTGCCATGACGGCGAACGCCATGCAGGGAGACCGTGAACGGTGTCTGGCTGCCGGAATGGACGGGTACCTCTCAAAGCCTATTTCGATAGACGCACTGGCTGGTGTCTTGGACCGAGTCAATCAAGAGCACGAACGTTTGCGACTGGACACAAACCAAGACGCCGCATAACGTGCGGTCCCCTATCACGGCCCATCCCCCGTCACGTCAATTCAAGCGTCAATTGCTCCGGCGTTCTGCCGCGCCGACTGGGTCCGGCGGATCGGGAGGATGAGTCTGAGGCATGAGGCAGAGAGGGTGCAGGACGATCCTCGCTCAATTGAACCGGCGATACGAGTTCCTCCAATGGGCCTCGACAGGCGCCGCAGTGGTGGCGCTTCGGTTGGATCGTTCTTCGGTGCCGCCGATAGAGACGCCCGCAGCCTCGGCACCGCCAGGCGAATTTCGATAAGGCCATCACTTCCTTTTCCAGCGAGTGGTACGTCGTCACGACCACCTCACCGGATCGATTTATCTCCATCATCTTCCGCAAAAACTCCAAGCCATGATCCGGTCGACGCTTCAGCACGTCGAATTGCCATTGATGGATCATTTCGTGAGCCAAGGTGTTGAGTAGTTCCTGCTCCGCGTACGGTGTTCGTGCGGCGAGCTGTTCAAACAGCGGGAGCGAAAGGCGAATTTCGCGACGACCACGACTCATGGTGAGCGGGAAGAAGGCCTTTGGTCCCTCTCGACAGGTAAACATCCCTACCGAGGCAGTCAGGCGCTGGCTCCAGACAATCTCGATCGGTTTGAGTGAACCGGCAAAGTACTGTGCGTTTAAGCGTTGCCAACGAGCTTGGAGCTCTTCGGAAGAAAGGGGAATCGAAAAGACGGGGACGGCCGGGGTTGGTCTCATTCCAATTCCTCCAGGACGGCTGCCGCGAGCAACGGCAACATGATTTCGTGGTGCCCGGTCAAGGAATAGCCCTGCCCCCCTTTTTGTGTAGGACGCCGCACGACGTTGGTCTGCGGGCGATAATGGGAGAGAAAGTCCATGTTCACGGTCGTAATGTCGGCGATCGGATGGCCGAGGTTTCTCCCTAACGACAGTGTTTTTAAAAAGACTTCCGGGAGAATCACCGCCGAGCCGATATTCAAGTAGACGCCACCTTCCATCCCGGCGACCACGGCCGTCAGACGCCTGAAATCGAGGAGGGAAGTAGCTCCGATGGCTGCACCGTCCGCCGAGGGATGCATGTGGATAATGTCGGTCCCGACCGCCACATGCACCGTCACCGGAACGCCGAGTCGCGCACCCGTGGCCAGGATGCTGGCGGCCCGATTGGGAAATTGATCAGCCATGTGGTTCATGTAACACCCAATGGCCTCACCCAACCCCTGGCCGTTTTTCGCGCCATACGTGATGGCTTCATTCAAGATCCGTCCCGTTTCCTCCGCCATGCCGAACCGCCCCTCGTCGATCTCGGCATCGACTTCTTCGGAAGTGTGACCCATGAGGGCCAGTTCGAAGTCGTGAATAATCCCCGCTCCGTTCATGGCGACCGCCGTGATGATGCGTCGTTCCATCAAATCCGTGATGATCGGAACCAGCCCCACTTTGATCACATGGGCGCCGATTCCAGCGATGACGGGGCGGCGTCTTCGATGTGCCTTCACGATGGCATGGGTGACGGCCCGCAATGTCTTGACCGCCAAGATGTCCGGGAGGCGGGAATAGAACGTCGAGAAAGACTCTCCGCGTTTCCACGGCACGGCCAGGTCCGAGAGTCGCACCTTAC
This sequence comes from Nitrospira sp., assembly GCA_037445435.1. Classification (GTDB taxonomy): domain Bacteria; phylum Nitrospirota; class Nitrospiria; order Nitrospirales; family Nitrospiraceae; genus Nitrospira_D. The sequence continues at coordinate 9,862 of JBBIKN010000069.1, forward strand.
TGTGTCGTTTTTTCAGCGGATAGGTCTTGAGATCCGATACATTGATCGGAGGAATCAAGGCGGGCGGACAAGTCGAGGGAGTCCGATCAGGACGCTTTCCCAAGGAGATGATCCTCTACCAATTCGCACAAGACATGGCCGAGCGTGATGTGGCTTTCTTGGATCCGGGAAGTGACCATAGATGGAACAATGAAGGGATACTCCACCAGGCCGGCAAGTTTTCCACCGTTGGCCCCGGTCCAGGCAATCGTGGTCAAACCACAATCGCGGGCCGCCACGATTCCCTTCAGCACATTGGGAGAATTCCCGCTCGTGCTGATGGCGATGGCGATATCCCCTTTTCGGCCGTGCGCCCGTACTTGGCGGGCAAACAATTCCTCATATCCATAGTCGTTCGCGATGCAGGTGATGGCGGCAATATCTGTCGCCAAGGCGATTGCGGGCAAGGGCACCCGCTCGCGCTTATATCGTCCTACAAACTCCGCCGCAATGTGGGCCGCATCAGTGGCGCTGCCACCGTTACCGAACAGGAGAACTTTGTTGCCGTTGTGGAATGCGTTGGCGATGAGCGTCGCGACGTGTACGATACGATCGGCGTGATCACGTGCAAACTGCTGTTTGACGCGGGCACTGTCCGCAAAGGCCGTCAAAACAATTGCTTGCATGGCGCGATTCTAGGGAAGGGTGCGGGGGCTGTCAAGGATGAGAGCAGCCTCCATGGGTATTTGTATGCGCATCAAATTGAACGGCCATGCACGCGGTGATATAGTCGTCGCGCCATGGCACAAGACCAACCCATCAAGACCCTCGTGATTGCATTGGTCGATGACGCGACGTCGGCGGTCTATTCGATCAACCGGCTCAATCCGGACACCTTGTGTTTCGTGTTGCCTGAAGGCAGCAAGACTTTGGTGGAGTCGGAGGTACAGCCGAAGATCCAACAGATGCCGAGGCGGTGGGATTGGATCGTAATCGCAGGTGCGACGGAGTTTCCATCCACATATCGGACGATTGTACGGACGCTACCGGATCTCTTGCGGACATGGGAAATCCAGCCAGGGGAACTGGTGGTGGATCTCAGTGGGGCGACTGCCGCGATGGCGGGTGCGCTCATGTTGGCGGCACTCCCGTGGACTTCTCGAGTAGTCGAGCTGACTCAGGCGCGCGAAGATCTGGAGGGTGATCGTGTCGAGCTAGACCAAAAGAAGCTTGTCTGGATTCAGACGAATCCGTGGGATGAGCGAGGAGCGGTGTCGCGTCGAGATGGATGTGAGTTGTTCAACCGGGGTTTGTTTCATGCCGCCGCCAAGATGTTTCACGACATCGAACTACTGGTGAGCGGCGGACAGAAGCCGTTGTATCGGGCATTGAGTGACTTAGCCGAAGGCTACGAATTGTGGGAACGGTTTCATTACCGCCAAGCTTGGGACAAATTGAAGACCGCGACCAAAGCCCTGGAGATGGCTTCGCTCTGGGGCGGACCTCCGGGGTTGAAGGCTGTCGTGCCGCCTGTCAAAGCTAATGCGGGATTCCTCGAAAAACTTGTCCTGGACCCCGCTGAAGTCAAAGAATTCCTGCCGTTGGATGTGCTGGCTCACGCCGACAGAAAGCTTCACACGGGGCGAGACCCCGAAGCAGCCATGACGGCCCTCGTTCGTGCACTGGAGGCATTCGCCCAAGTGCGGCTTTATAAGTCACACAAGATCAAGAGTTGGGATGTGTCGCCTGGTCAGCTTCCGCAAGCGCTTCAGGAAATCTGCCGCACCTGTTACCTCGAAGACATTGACGGTAAGTACAAGCTTCCGCTTCAAGCGCAGTTTCGTGCGCTGGCTGGCTTAGGTGATCAGTTGGGCCAAGCCTTCCTCCGAGAATGGCCGAAAATGAAACCGTTGCTGGATGCAGCAAACCATGCCGTCTTGGGGCACGGCTTCGAGCCCGTCAAAGCAGAGCGAGTGCAGCAGCTGTATGATGTGGTCCTCAAACTGTCGGGTATCACTGAGGCGTCGCTGCCGAAGTTTCCGGTGCTCAATCTCTAGAGAGTGATTTCTGAGAGCCAGGACCTCCTGCCGTTTGGACTGCTCGCAATCGACCATTGGACGACTCGACTACAGACCCATGGAAATCAAGATCTACTACGAAGACACCGATTGCGGCGGGGTCGTCTACTACGCCAATTATCTGAAATATTTCGAACGAGCCCGGACCGAATATCTTGAAGGACGAGGGTATTCGGTTGCGGCATTGATGAAACAGGGCATCATCTTCGTGGTCGTGCATGCCGAGGTGGATTATTGTTCACCCGGTCGGTACGGGGATACGTTGCTCATCGAAACGGACGTACACGATGTGACGCGAGCTGCGTTGACATTTGTGCATGTCGTGCGCGAGAAGGTAAGCGGCCGCGTGGTGGTGAAAGGCTCGGCTCGGTTGGCGGCGACGGACGGCAATGGAAAAGTCAAACGTCTGGACGGAGCCATGATCGCTGCGCTCCAGTCAGCGGAGGCCCAATCCCTTTCATGAACGGTCTTGATCCTAACGTGTCGTCCTCAGGCGCCGCTACGGATCATGTCACCGCCACGACACATCGTCATTTCGTATCTTGACTTGCGACCTGCTCGCTGCGTAGCATCCGAAAAAAAGAAAGGAGTGGTGTTATGAATCAGCAGACGACGATCCCTGGGTACACCTACGGCACGGCGGCAGTGGCCACGTCTCCTGTGACGGTTGCCGATTTTGAGCTGATGAAGAAGAGTGTCTTATTCGGCGACGAGGATGTGAAATATCTACGCCTGTCGCACGATATCCTGAAAGATCAGGTCGAGGCGATCCTCGATGTCTGGTACGGGTTCATCGGATCTCAACCGCATCTGCTCAAATCCTTCCTCGGTAAGAGCGACGGCAAGCCGCTCGGTGATTATTTAGGGGGAGTGCGTAAGCGATTCGGTCAATGGATTCTCGATACGGCTCGTGCGGAGTACGACCAAACATGGCTTAACTATCAGCATGAGATCGGTCTGCGCCATCATCGTACGAAAAAGAATCGTACGGACAACGCAGCTGCATCGGCAGAAATCGTTCCGTTTCGCGACTTGTTTGCGGTCATCTTCCCGGTGACCTTTACGCTGAAGCCGTTTCTTGCGAAGAAAGGTCATTCGGCGGACGAGGTCGAGAAGATGTACGCGGCGTGGGTCAAGTCCTGCCTGCTCCAAGTGACACTTTGGAGCTATCCCTACGTAAAGGCCGGAGATTTCTAATCGGACGTGAGTAGAAGCTCGGGGACATTCTGACCAAACCGAGGATGCACTCCATGGCTCAGGATGTCCCCTTTCTCGCTACGAGAGATTCCTGTTCACCTTCGCTACCTGACTGCCGTTGAATGGCAAAGGAATCGAAGATGTCTTCAGGAGCTGAATTGCTTTCTTCAGTCTCCTGGCGTCCCGCTGCAACGAGACGATACACCGGTTCGGATGTATCGATTTGCTCGCTATTCTTTCCATCCTCATGTTGGACCACGCGCGCTGCCGTAATCCGCCGTCTGTTGGCGTGTGAATCTTGCTCAGAAGGTTAATGGCAAGGACTTGATATCCTCCCCTCTTGAACGCCGCGCACGATCTGAGAAATCGAGCGGCGATTTGTCGGTGTTGTATCTCGGTTTAGTCTTTCCCGACCTCTGGAATGTAACTTCATTAATACAATCAAAGGCTTAAGGATGAAAATTCCGACTGCTACACTTCAGATGAACTTGCCGATGGCTGGAATCATAAATGAAGCGTTCCCTCCTGGTATCGAGCCTAGTGGTATTGCTCTTGGGCATCGACTCTCAGACCTGGTGTAGCGATAGTATCTTTCTGAACGCACAGAACTCGAATCAGTTCATCGGATATCCGACTCTGCAGGTGGTAAGTCCAACTTTCGCTCAGTCCGAAATAGTCCGAACCACCTTCACATCCCATGTCCAGCACCCTTCCGTTGCGACACCTCGTTTGCGTGACCTGACTCCGGAGGCTGCACGCCCGCGGATTGAGCAGCTGCTTGCGGCAACAACGTGGTTCAACGGAAAGTTGGCGACCGAAGCCGAGGTCGCGCACAGCGAATCTGGGTCGACTTGGTTGACACCATCGATCGTGGGAAATACGCGAACTGATGCTTCGGCACGGATGTTTCGGCTCGGGCTCACCGGTTCAGAGGGAAGTCTACGATACGGATTCACATTCCGCCATGCGGGACAGGGCTTCCTTCTCCTGCCAGACCGAGCGAGTCGCGAAGTGTGGAGCGAGTGGAAGACAGGGTGGGTGACATTCCGGAATGCCGTCGGTCAAACCTGGAATAACGTCGAGGGAGAAGCCACGCGGCCGCGATTAGAACAGACATATGGACGAGTCGGACTACTTCTTAATATGCCTTCATGGCCGGAGCTGAGCGTGACCTATGCGAGAAATTCTCTGAACAGCATGTTCGAACCGGTGGGAATCACTCCGCAGCGATCCTCGAACCATACGCTTGAAGGTGCCGTCGCTCTTCGACGTCCCAGCTGGGATCTCCGATTCGCCTCGAGTTACATCCTGGCGAACGATCTACTTCGCGGGGAAGCCGATAGTAGTATCCGAGCACAGACTCTTGCGGCTATTCTGCGCCCGATCAATACACTGACCATCACACCGATCCTCGCCTATCGTCAGGAATTTCGATCCTGGTCCGGCGTACGCATCGACAACCCAACCGCGTCTTTGGCTTTCAGTTACCAGCAGGGCCCCCGGCTTCTATTCAGCACTATGGGCAACTATTCGACTTCCCGTTCGTCCGATGGAGTGATCCACAGTGAGAATCTCAGATGGAAAGGCGTATTGGATTGGGTCTTGCACAGCTCGAACGAGTGGACCACCAAGATTGGGTTCGAAGCCGGGTACAATCGACTGACCAACCGACCCGCCCGTCCCATCGACCTCGAAGATATTTCAGGACTCGTTCGCTTGTCGGTTGCGCAGCGATAGTCGACGACCGATCCCAAGCAACTTCGTACTTCGAGAGGGTCCGACGGACTCATAATATCCGTTCTTGAGCCGCACAGCGGTAACGGCACAGCGCGAAGATGCCACGTGCCACGCCGGTTGAGCGAGGCGAACCCGTTCCCCTCCCATCAACGGTTGGTCACCGGTTGAGTGGAGAATCCCTGGAGTTTCTTACCGACTTGGGTTTTTGTGTCGATCCCAGTACCACCTGATTCAGACCACTGCGTAATCACGATTTCCATCCGCCGGTTCTTACTCCGCCCTTTTTCGGTATCATTGGCGGCGATAGGTTTGGTATCTGCATACCCCACGGCCTTGACTCGGTCGGCCTCAAGCCCTCCATTGACCAGTACCTGAATCGCATGTTCAGCCCGTGCCTTGGAGAGTTCGATGTTATCCCGAAAGCTCTTCCGAGGGTCGTTCCGGACCGGCGTGTTATCGGTATGTCCCGCAACCTCCACGCTTTGATACCGGAATCCGTGCAAGACGGCTCCGACCCGCTCAAGCAACGACGCGCCCCCCAAGGTAACCGTGGCGTCACCGGTGGGGAATAGCTCACCGGCCGCAAACGCGAGGGTCAATTTATTCCCTCGTTGCCTGAGGGTCGCACTGCCCTTCTTGAGTTCAGGCTGTAAAAGATTCGCAAGGCTCTCACTCAACTTGCCGAGGTCGCTACTCAATGAGGCGTCGGGGTCATCTGAAACGGCGGGGGTTGATGGGAGCAGGTTGGTGACGGATAAGTTCTGATCGATTGATTGCAAAGGAAGCGAGTTCTTGTCCGGAGAACTCTCCTCTTGAGTGGGAGCCGACTCGGTCGGCTTGGACGAACTGCGCTCGAGGTCTGCTAGCATTTGCTTTGTACGGACGAGTTCCGCGTCTCTTGCCATGAGTAGGGGATTGAGATCTGCTAACTTTTGAGTGACGTGTTTGAGCTCGTCCTTAACCTGCGCCAGTTCTTGCTCTTTCCTCGTCACCTGTTGTTCTGCCTCGATGGCCCGGCGTTTGGCCAGCTCCAGTTCCTGTTCTTTCCCGGCTGCCGCCTGCTGCTCTGCTTCGGCGGCCCGACGTTTGGCCTGGGTCAGTTCCTGGTCTTTCCCTGCCGTTGTCTGTTGTTCTGCCTCGGTGATACGGCGCTTGGCTTGGGCCAGTTCCTGCTCTTTCTTTAATGCCTGTTGTTCTGCGTCGGCGGCCCGACGTTTGGCCTGCAACAGATCTTGCCCTTTTGCCAACGACGCCAGTTGCTGTTCGACTTCGGCGATACGGCGCTTAGCCTGGTTGAGCTCCTCAGTTTGTGATGCAAGCTCATCGCGAAACTTCTTGGAGTTCTCGTGGGCATTGGATTGTAGAGCTGCAATCTCATTCTCCTTGGCATGGAGCTGAAGAATAAGCTCACCGATTCGTCGCTTTGCATTCTCCAGATTACCGGTTGCAGCAAGTTGTCGCTCAAGCTCTTCGATTTTTTGCTTGGCCTGTTGAAGATGGTTTCTGGTCACGGTCAGTTCGTCTTGCGACGGCTGACTGCCTGAATCTCCGACGGCAACAGAAACCGGCATGTTTCCGCATATCATGGCGGCGCAAACAAGAGCGGAAATGGATAACCTGATGATCATATCTCACCCACAAATGTAGCGGTCACAAATGGATCCGCGCTCCACTGACGGACTTCAACCCCACTCCTGTGTACGTGAAATCCGCTCACGAAACACAGCAGGAAGCACCAGAGTTGAACCTCAAACCGCTGTCGGCGCTTTTCCCTCTTCATGAATGGAAAGAGAAAAAATAATCCTATCGCCTTCCTGATTCACTTTGCAACGGGGCAACGAGGTCGTTCACCAATCGCGGTGGTAATTCTCTTCGTCCGCTTGATGACGCCAGATCGGTAGGTGAGATTGGACACGGCGGCGGGCCGAATAGGGTGGATCGCTGCGGCATTAATCGATCGGGTAGAGTGGATCCTTGCTCAAGGGGCGCTTCACTCGTTCGATGAAACTCCCCGAACACCGATAGCCTTCCTGATTGAGGAATGGGAAAATAGACATGAGCCAATTCACTTCCACTTGTATGTCGTCGGGCACCAATCGCCCGTTTTTCTCCCTCGCTGCCAGCTTCAGATTGAGCAGGCAGCCCTCTTTAGTGTACCCACTGGCGGTAAGCTTTCCAGGCGAATCCGGCCCTCCTGCTACCTTGTTGGCTTGGGAAGCGCAGGCGCCTAGAAACATGGATACGACGACAGCTAGCGCTACGTAAAAGCGTTTCATTATCACCTCGAGAAATCTCTTGGCCTCGGTGATCTTGACGGACCTCAAGGAGTGAGACGCGGGCTACATTGATGAGAGCACATCATCGTCGTCCCCCAAGGTTTGCGTTTGATCAAAGGCGGCCAGATTGTCGGAGAATGGAAGAAGGCCTGTCAAGAAAACGCGTGGAGAGATTTCGGTATCAAAGATGATTGAAATGCGGGAGCAATGCCTCAAACTTGGTCCCCACCTTCTGTGGATAACCTTGTGAACAAATCAGTTTCTGGGGCCAAATCATGCACATATGACGCGCGTATTCATCAAACTGCCTACTTTTTAGGCGTCTGCCCTCGATTGGGCAAACCCCAACTAATAGGGGTTCTTCCAGGCGCTTTCACGCATTCCTAGAATTGCATGCTCGGTTGCCAAACAAGCCCTACCGCTGCCCCGTGGGTTTCCGATCCGATGCATGGCTATCCACAGCCATAAGATTTTCCTGGGATGGCAGATTTTTGACATACCTGGACCGCTGTTTCTGATCTGTCAAGAGCCGGTCGGAAAAGAAAGTAGAACCTATCTCAAAATTAGAAGGCGAGACTCTATCGGTTTCCTTTAAGCGTCACCGCATCAACGAACGGCGTTATTTCCAAGGATTCTGCATGCTGCTCGCTGTTGATGCCTGTGGCCAACGTGGGTTCCTCATCGAACATCGATTTTGAGATAGGTTCTAGCCTCGCCTATGAAAAAGCTAGGGCCGGATGGCTTCGAGCCGGTGCTACTTTT
>JBBIKN010000070.1:0-17308 GCA_037445435.1 Nitrospira sp.
AGTCAGTGCCTGCACACAAGTGCGTTGGGCCTAATGTCGGACAGGCTCCTAGCGTTCATATACTCGTACGGTGGTGTTTAGATCTGAGGTGATCGTTCAGCCATCCTGGGATGGCAAAACACCAACCGCTTCTGAATAAGATAGAAAAACCCTTGGATGAAGTCCGAAGGTGACGGAGGGGTAGAATCGCGAGCTCATCCGCGGCAATCTACGAAGAAAACTGGCGAACCCTTCCGCTCTGAACTCAACTAGCCTGTGAGCGTCTCACCATGGGAAGACAATTTTTCGCCCATAGAAAGCCTCAGCATACTTGGTCAATCCAGGGGCTTCAATGCCACGAAGTCGAAGGAGCGAATAGAATGTGTCTTCGGTAAACCACTGTCGGCTTCGCTGTGTTGAAAACACTTCCATCAGATATTTTACCTTTATGTCACACAATTCCTTCGAGAGCGAGACGTAAACATTAGGTTGGCCAAGATCACCGTCGTACTTTGGAATTTCGTACTCAAGAATCAGGTGATTCCTGAATGTGTTCCAGGTCAACTCACAGATCAACCGGTGGTCCTGGTGCAGATCATGTCGGTAATGGGACAAAATTAGATCCGGCGCCACACGGGCCTTGAGCTGCTCAAAGAATGCTTTAATCTCTTCTCCTCGATAAGGAAAAAAACTTTCCTTAAAAGCCTTCGTAATTATTGTGTTTGCTTTGGCTCCGCGGAGAAATCGTTTCGCACTAGTAATAGCCTCCCGCTTTCGGGCCTTGTCCGCACAGAAGACCACCCAGGTAACATGGCAATTGCGGTAGGTCTGCAGGAGCCGAAGAATTGTTCCCCCGCACCCAATCTCGATATCATCGGAGTGTGCACCGAGACACAACACCGAAAGATCCGCAGTACGGCGAAAAGACCGAACTATATCAATCACGTGACGGCTTCCATCGTGTGCGTGTTGACCGCGACAGCCTTATTTACTTGGGACATTCGCGAAATCATGATGTCTCTGCCATACCATCCATGGCGTTTCTCCACGAGCATACATGTCGTCCAAACGCTGCTTGTCCTTAAATGTATCCATGCTTACCCAGAAGCCTTCATACCTATAGGTAATCAGTTTGTTTTCTTTGATGAGGCGCTGAAATGGTTCATGGACCAGCTCTTCCCCAGCCTTGATATAGTCAAAAATCTGGTTTCGAAAGACCATAAACCCTCCGTTAATCCAGAGGCCAGAGTTGCTTAGATCCCTAATATCCTCGACTCTCCCGTCTTCCTTTACCTGAACAATATGAAAGCTCTGGATTGGCCGGACGCTCAGGAAACTCCCAATTTCCCCGTTCTTGTCAAAATTCTCGATCACATCGGAAAGATCGCAATCAGTAAGACCATCGGCATAGTTAGCCAGAAACACATCTTCCCCTTTGAGATAGGGCTCGACAGCCTTCAGCCGTTGACCGATATTCGCATTACGTCCTGTATCCACAAAAGTAATCGTCCAATCATCAATGTCTCGATTCATCAGCTCAATGCTTTTCCCACCTCGTTTCAAGGTAAAATCATTTGACGCACATTCGTTATATTTTAAGAAGTAATTCTTGATGACGTCTCCCCTATAACCAAGACAGAGGATAAATTCCTTATGTCCATAGAATGCATAGTACTTCATCAGATGCCAGAGAATCGGACGATACCCGATTTCCACCATAGGCTTTGGAAGCGTCTCGGAGTACTCCCTTAACCTCATACCCAGGCCACCACAAAACAGAACGACTTTCATTTACCTCGCCTCCATTGATCAGAAACGTAGCTTAAATCGTCTATGGTGAATGGTAATTGTGGGGAACTACGCGCGACCTTTTATATCGGTGTGAACAAATGGCGGATCCAGCGCGTGGCAGAAGGTAACAGCCGGTTGAAGCGGACGGTCGCTCCCGTGAGTCAACGCCAGAAAGGACGGACTGTAGTAGAAGTTCTCATATCTCGCTAAGAGTTCCGCGTGGGAGGAAGATTTCACCTCCTGGACTGAGGTTGGATGTCAATTAATAGTGAGTGGGTTTAAAAAAGTTTGTTTGCTCCGCTCTCAGCTTGTCGCACAACCGACCCGGCGGAAGTTCAACATCGCTCAACTTAATGCCCTGATCCTTAGGAATATCGAGCTTTAATCGGCATCCTTGAGATAGAGCCATGGGCAAGAGATCTTCCCTCTGGCACACCTCGTACTTATCAATAAGACCGTAACAAGTGAAACCTCCCATACCGTCTAATACTTCGCCGCACTTTAAGTCCCGTTTGGCGAATGAGCCGGTGTCGCATACAGGACCTCCCATCGGTGCCAACGTCGCGTCTTTAAATAAGACCGCCCGAGCAACAGTCAGCGGCAGTTGAAGATGAGGAAGGTGATAAGGCGTGTAGAACATATAGAATGGACCATCGCCCATTTTAAAGTAACTCATATATGCTTTCTTCACTGGATGGTCATTGTAACCAACGACAAACCCTCCGGTATGAGGCTCTGCCCCAAGCGCAAAATCGACCAGGCCGCCGCTGAGAAGTTGTTCCGGAGCGAACAGCTTGAGCAAATCCTTGACATGAGCACATTGGTGGCCAAACATTCCTCTGATCCCAGGCGCAAATCCCGTAGCATTGGCCATCAAAGTTGACTCAAGACACAGCTTAGACCCATCAGCGAAAGAAGCCACCATTGCAGGTTTCTGCTTGTGTTTTTCGGCAAACCCACGCTGGGTGTCCGGATTTCTGTATCGATCAAGGAAACCCTTGATTTGCCCCATAAGGACCGGACGGTATCCGATGCTCTTCACAAACCGGTAGAGATTCATGGCTACACCGGGCTCATCCCCATCGGTATAGGTGTAGACCACACCAGCCCGATCGGCATAGACTTTCAAAATGGGCCCGATCGTGGCATCTACTTCGGCATTCATAAGGATGATGTGTTTGCCATGCGTTATGGACTCCATGGCCACATGAGCCCCTAACTCAGTTTCTCCTGTTGCATCGATAATCGCTTCAATGTTCCCAGCTCGACAGAGCACCATAGGATCTTCGGTAACGGCATAATGTCCATGACGGACGGCTTCCTCCAATTCGGCAGCGGTACCAACAGCCTTGTAGGAATCGACTCCTGCTTCTTGATATGCCTGCTCCGCCCGAGCAATGCTTCGGTTACAGACTGCAACCAACCTCATGCCCGGCATGGCTGAAATAATCTCCAGTGCAATCCCCCGCCCCATGTATCCTGCCCCGACTAATGCGACGCGTACAGGGTTACCTTCCCAATAGCGTTTTTCAAGTGCGGAATCCACGATGACCATCAAGCACCTCCTCTCAACGCAGCAAGATAAGCGATGAACAACTCATTTATTTGACAGTATAAACTGCGGCCAATTCATATCGGCATCCGAGATCACGCGAACTGGGGCCGGCCACACAATCCCAAACGCCGGGTCATTGTACAAAACGCCGGCCGCATGGGCCGATGCATAGAACTGCGAGGTTTCATAAAGCAGCTCCGTATCATCAACCAACGTCAGATAACCGTGGGCACACCCTTCAGGGATAAGCAGCATCTTGCGATTGTCGGACGACAACTCTTCGCTAATCCATTCACGATATGTCGGCGACTCGGGTCTGAGATCAATTGCAACATCCATAACTCGCCCCTTTGTACAACGTACTAGCTTGATCTCTTGAAATGGAGCGGTCTGAAAATGCATTCCTCGAAGGGTTCCCTCCTTATGACTGAAGCCAATATTGCTCTGTACAAAGCGAGCGGGTATTCCATGCGAACTAAGCTCGTTCTCGCACCATGCACGAGCAAAAAACCCACGCACATCAACTCGACGCTCAACATCGATTATGTACACGCCCTTCAGTTTAGTTTCTGTAAAGATCATGATTTCTCAAAGCCTACCCCCTCGTATCTCGTCACAGAGGCTCGATCCAATAAACGCCGGCCATCCACGAACAAGGGTTGCGGGGTTAGATGCTTCAGGAGTTCAGGAACTTTTCTAAACTCGTCCCATCGGGTGACCAACACAATCGCGTCAGCCTGTGTCAATCCTTCAGCGAGTGTCTTGCTTAACTCCAGCTCCTGAGGAGAAAACAAGCGCCGAGCCTCATCTGCAGCAACAGGATCATAACCTTTTACTTTTGCTCCTTCCCGCAATAAGGCCCGTATGATCGGGATCGCCGGTGACTCCCGCATGTCGTTCGTGTCGGGCCGAAACGCTAACCCCAGGATGGCGACTCGCACGCCTTGCAAGGAAGGGAACTGCCTCTTGATGATTTTGATGATTTCTTGAGGCTGTCGCTCATTGATCGACAGCACTGCCTTCAGCAAGTCCATCGGCACATTATGTTTCTGTCCATGGGCTGCAAGCGCCTTGACATCTTTCGGGAAACAGCTTCCCCCAAACCCGCAGCCGGCTGCAAGAAACGACACAATCGGTGGTCGGACTCGTTTCCTGCTGGGTAACTGAACGGTCAGATAGCGACTGAGGTGAACTCCATGCATCACATCGACTACATCCACATCCTTGATTGCGGCACACAAATTGGCCATTTCATTCGAGAAAGAAATACACATGGCCTGCAGGCTATTTGCGGCGTACTTAATCATCTCAGCCGTTTTGTTATTGGTGCGCAACACGTCCACATCCGGAAAACCTTGGTACAGTTCCGCTTGCCGTTCGATCGTCGGCTGATCTATGCCGCCCAACACAATCCGATCCGGGTACATGAATTCATTGACCGCTTCGCCTTCCGTGAGAAACTCCGGGTTCATGCCCACTCCGAAATCGACACCGGCCTTCTTCCCCGACACGTCCTCAAGAATCGGCAATACCACATCATCCGTCGTCCCTGGAACGACCGTGCTCTTCACAACCACGACGTGATATCCCGGCTTGGCTTGTAGTGCTCGGCCGAGTTGCCTCGCCACGTTCTTGATATACGTCAAGTCGATCTCTTGGCCGTCGAACGGTGTTCCTACGGCAATCATCGACAGATCGGTCTGTTGAACGGCCTCCGCGAGATCAGTGGTCGCACGCAACCTGACCCCGGTGTGCTTTCTCAGCAATTCGTCCAAGCCGCGCTCATAAATTGGAGCCATCCCCTTGTTGATCAAATCCACCTTGGATTGATCAATGTCGACACACAGCACATCGTGTCCTTTGTCAGCAAAGCAGGCCCCCGTCACGATCCCCACATAGCCTGTCCCAATGATCGAAATCTTCATGCTTGTTCTCCCCCCTCTTCAGCTACGCATCCTGAGCATCACGATTTCCCTGATACCAGAGGAGGGCTCTCTTCAACCCCTCGTCGAGTGGGACACTTGGGTTATATCCCAGATGCGCTCGCGCTTTTGTAATGACCGGACAACGCCGATTGGGATTATCGACAAGGTAGCTCGCATCCTCGCTCGCCCGACGAATGACCTTCCCCTTGTATTCAAAGTGGTCTCTGGCGAATGCGGCTAATTTCTCCGCCAACTCGGCCATAGAAATTTCCGGTGTCTCCACACCGATGTTGTACGCTTCACCCGAATGTCCTTTCACGAGAACTTTGTAATAGCCGGTGACCGCATCCGACGAATAACAAAACGTCCGCTTTGGCGACCCGTCCGAGAGCATCACGATGTCCCGATCAGCCATGATGTCTCGAGCAAAATCGGGAATGACCCGCCGGTCGCTGATCTTCAACCCCGGTCCGTAGTTATTGAACGGCCTTGCCACCTTCACTGGAATGCCGAACTGATGGGCAAAGTTGACGCACAATGTTTCGCCGTACCGCTTGGCCTCGTCATAGCAGGCGCGTGGCCCCGTACAGGACACGAAACCCCTATACGTTTCCGGCGTCGGAATATTGCCGGGAGTGGGGTCTCCGTAAATCTCACTGCTTGAAAAAAAGAGGAACCCCTCTACCGGCTTATTTCCGTCTTGTTGATCTCGCGCATACTCAAGTAGCATTCGGAGCCCGTTTACATTCGCATCCATCGTCCCGATCGGATCTCGCTTGTAGTAGGTCGGTGAAGCGATCGAGGCCGCATGGATGACAAACTGGACGTCACCCAAGTTTGAGGGGAGCGGATTCCTGATATCGTGCCGTACCAGCGTCAAGTTGCGATCGTGTTCCAACCGTGAGAGCCAGTCCGGCATGCCTCGAACAAAGTTATCAAACACCACAACTTGGATCGGAGGCCCGCCATCGTTCACTTGTCTGTTCCAGTACAAGGCGGCCTGAACAAAGTAATGGCCAAGGAAGCCGGCTCCGCCCGTGATAAGCACCCGCTTTCCCGAGAGCGCCTCGAACTCTTCTTTGAGGTCGGCACACATTCGATCGAGATCACCCTGCACAACGTCATTGGCGTTCATCTTGATTAACCTCTTCCTTGGATGCACATCCGGGAATTCCTATCTCGTTGACAGAAGCGTTGTGACTGAGCCCAATCTCTCTCAAAGTCATATGAACACGCTTTCCACTGTCGTGTATCCGCTCACGACGACGCGTCGGCTGAGAGCGCGTTCAACACCTCCGACACCACCCTTTCCTGCTGATCCGACGTGAGTCCGGGGAACATCGGAAGCGATAAGATATGCGCCGCTGCCTGCTCGGCGATCGGAAAGTCCCCGACTTGAAAACCGAGCTTTTCGTAGGCCTTTGTCAGGTGCAAGGCGACCGGGTAATGAATCCCCGTCCCGATGCCGGCGTCGCTCAGCTTTTGCTGTAGCCGAGCACGGTCCTTAACTTGCACCACATAGAGGTGATAGACTGACCGTGCCCAGCTCGGCTGATGTGGCAATGTCACGATGTCTTCTGCTCCTGCGAACAATTTCGCGTACCGCTCCGCCGCCTGTCGGCGCTGTTCATTCCATTTCGCCAAGTGGCGTAGTTTGACCCGCAGAAATCCGGCCTGGATCGCGTCAAGGCGACCGTTGTAACCTTCGATGTCGTGGAAATACTTCTTCGATTGCCCATGATCGCGCAGGAGTCGGCAGGTATAGGCCAGCTGTTCATCATTGGTGGTCATCGCTCCCGCTTCACCGCAGGCTCCCAGATTCTTGCCGGGATAAAAGCTGAACGCGGCGGCATGTCCCATCGAACCGGCCTCGCACCAGCGATTGTTCTTCTGTGAGAAGTACTCCGCTCCTTGTGCCTGACAGGCATCCTCGACCACCTTGAGATTGTACTGGGTAGCCAGATCAAGAATGGCATCCATATCCGCCATCTGACCATAGAGATGGACCGGAACGACGGCGGTAACCGGCTTACCGGTTGCACGGTGAGTGACTTGTTGCGTGTTTGGATTCCACGTGCATGTGTGTTCCAGATACTCGCGCAGTTTTTCAGGATCCATGGTATAGGTTTTCAGATCGATATCGACAAAGTCAGGCCGAGCACCCGCCTGGGATATCGCCTCGGTCGTGGCGATAAACGTGTTGGGAACCGTCATGACGATGTCGCCGGGCTTCACGCCGGTGGCGATGAGGGCAAAGCGAAGCGCGTCAGTACCGCTTCCTAGACCAATGCAGAATCTGGCCGCGCAAAATCGTGCAAAGTCCTCTTCGAACCCCTGCACCATCGGACCGCCGATGAATCCCGCGCTCTTGAGGGCAGTCGTCAGCACCCCAACCAATTCGTCTCGCAACTCATGATGAACCGTGACCAGATCCAGAAACGGGATATTCTCGTTCCTCATTGCCGCCCCCTCGATTCGAAATATCGTACGACCTTGCCTGGATTCCCGGCGACAACGGCATGGGCCGGCACGTTTTTTGTCACAACCGCACCAGCCCCGATCAGCGCCTGCTCCCCGATCACGACATTGGCAAGAATCGTCGCGCCGGACCCGATCGATGCACCCCGCTTCACCAGGGTTGTTTCGACTTTCCAATCCGCTTCGGTCTGCAGGGAGCCCGTCCCAGTGGTCGCCCGGGGAAAGGTATCGTTCACGAACGTCACGTTGTGCCCGATAAAGACCTCGTCTTCGATTGTCACACCCTCGCAAATGAACGTATGGCTGGAAATCTTGCACCGTTTGCCGACCTTGGCATTCTTCTGGATCTCAACAAAAGCCCCGATCTTGGTGTCGTCGCCCACCTCACACCCATAGAGGTTGACGAACTTGGAAAATTTGACATTGTTCCCGACTTTCACATCGGGTGCGATGCAGCGATATCCATTGATCGGTGGGACGACCGTCTCAGATGGGGCCATGTGCACCGGGAGTTTATTGACCTGCCCACCATCCTGATCCCTCCCTCCATCCGTGTGTCCGAACATTTGTTGCGTGGTGTGTTCCATCGAATTCTCCATGCGATTGGTGTCAAGGGTTCGGTGCCGAATACTTATGGCGAACGGCCGCAAGTGCTATTTGGAGTCAGAAGAAAGTAAAGATAGATAGATAGAGGGGAGGAAACAACTCTTAGGCACGTTGTGGCGACGACTGGTATACCCTACGGTCTCAGGCCCTCGCTTGAACGATCGCCGCCATAGGGCATGGTATATTCGTACACATGGTTCGGCATACTCTGCGTATCGAGGCCGTTGAGAATCACTTGTCGCTGCGCTGTCATGCCCAGCATGGCGAAGGCTTTTTGCACCAGGTGCTTGGGCGAGTGCCCCGCCCGGATCACCCATACCAGCTCATCGGCCAAACTGGCCAAGATGCCCATGGTCGCGCTGGACAAGACGGGCGGCGTGTTAATGATAAGGTACTGAAATCGCGAGCGAAGATCCGGCAGGACTCTCTTCAACTCTTGAATCATCCCAAGCTCATTGCATCCGGTTCCCCCTCCTCCGGCTGCCAATACAAAACAAGGACACTCGTCAATCACCGACACACAGTCATCGAGTGCAACCTGCCCATTCAACACCTCGATCAATCCGACTTGCATGGGGACCCTAGCATAGTGATGCAGAGCAGGCCGCTGAAAGTCGCAATCGATGAGCAGGGTCTTTTTCCCAAAGTCTCGCGCAATGGTGTACCCCAAATTGACGACCGTGGTCGTTTTACCCTCACCAGTCAACGCACTCGTAATTTCGACCACCGTGGAATCGCGATCTTCAGTGGAGAGAATCAGTTTCGTGGCAGCCATTCGATATTGTTCGGCGGCAATCGAACGAGGCTGCCACTTAGCGACTAAATTCAGATTGGTTTGATTGATCTGACTCTTAGCTCCGGACGAGACCCGAGGCATGACTTTTCCCGCTGTTTTGACCGCCGGCACACCAGAGCTTTCGCGACCGGTCACTGGACTGCCAATTTTCGGCATCGCACTGATCTGATGGTTCAAGGTAATGAAATGTGGTACAGTCGCCAACACTTGGACGCTCGGCAAAACTTCTACTTCCTCTCGACGTCGGAAGGTAGGGTTCAGCTGTTCGAGACCAAGTGCCAGGCCGATACCGAGTCCACACCCTCCGATTAGGCCAGAAATCATAATCAGCAATTGATTTGGTTTTTCTGGCTTTTCCGGTAGATTGGCAGGGTCTAACACACGAAACTGTTCCCCTTGCTGACGCTTCTCCAGGTTTTCCGCCACATGAGCGTTCAATCGTTTGTCTAGGAGTGCTTGATAGTTCTTCTTTCGATTTTCGTAATCTCGCACCAAGATCATCAACTCTTGTTCACGCGACGGTATCTGCTCCACCCGTCGCTCCATATCTCTGATTTGTTCTGCAAGTCTCGATCGACGATCCCTGATCGATGACAGATCAGTGCGCAAATCGTTGCGCTGCTTCAATAACTCTCTCAGATATGGATCTTGGAGTTTTGAGGAATCATAGGTCTTTGTGCTCTCGGCATCCTTGTCGGTCGTCTGCGGACTGTATTTTTCAGCCAACTGAGCCTTGACTTCTTCAATCTCCTGCTTGGTGTCGGTGATATCAGGATAAGTCTCCTTCCACTCGGCCCTGAGCGAGGTCAGCCGCCGCTCTAGCTCTTGCAATCGAACTGCCAGTGGATCCATCACAGTCACAGCAGTGAGGGACTTGAGATTGTCCGAATTCATACCGGTGCCCCCGCTGATTTCGTGCTCCTTAATCGACGTTTCGACCCTGCTCAGCCGATCGGCTTGACTGTGCAGTAGATCATCCGTCGATGTCAGCTCCATTTGCAGTCTATCCAACGTGCGTAAATTCGCTTCCATTTGTTCCGGCAATTGGCCCATGTATTTTGTTTTATACTTACTGATGGCATCTTCCTGCGCCTCCAGAGCCTTCTTTGCCTCTGCCAATTCCTGTTCCAGAAAGACGGAAACTCCGGTCACAAGCTGTGCCCGCGCCTTGACATTCTCATCGATAAACAAGGATGCGAGCTTCGCCGTTACCTTCATAGCTGTTGTTGGATCTTCATGTGCAAATGAAAGAGTCACTGATTCAACGCTCTTCCCCCATGCACCTGGGGTACCTACGGTCTGCACCTTGATCATTTTTCGGAAAGTCTCAATAGCGGAGTCAAGTCCCTCCCGTTTAACCTGTCCATCATAGAGCTCGTACTCGTTCAAGATCTGACCCAAGATCGTCCGACTCATGACCTGTTGCTGAATCAGCGTAAGCCGCTCCTCGACGCTGGCCCCGCCAATACCCTTGACGTAGTCATCGGGAATCTTCTGATTTTCAATTAGGATCAACGTGCTGGAGCGATAGCTTTTCGGAAGGGCCATACAGAGCGTTGCGGCTATGGAAATCCCGACCACAACAGAGCTGAGTACGAGCCATTTCCGTCTGAGAATGTTGTCCCAATGCTTCCACATCTGCACGGGCAACGGTTCGCCCTGGGGATCATGGACAGTAAGGGTCTCTCGTTCAATCATGTCTATTTCCATTCCGCTACGAGACTGAGTTGGACCTGATTCCGGTCGAATGGAAATGCCTGTGAAGCAAATGTTTGCTCAAATTGGCTACGAATGTAGGACAGCGTGGCCGTGAATGTCTTACTGATCACGTAATTGATGCTCGGCGTGACCGAATATGCCGTAAATTGTAGGAGAGAGTTATCCGGCACGGACTCGTTGAATGCATAACTTCCGGTAACCGAAAGGGACAAGGAGTCGGTTATCTGCCGCCTTGCTGTTCCACTCACGACTTGGCTTAATAGGGGGATTGAGACAAATAAAAAACTCGGTGCAATGGACCGCGCATAGGAAACCGTGACAGCCGTGTACTGTCCCTTCCACTCCAGAGAAGCGGCTCCCAGTGCTTCTACATTGCCAACTGGACTTATCACGGCTACTCCTCCCTCCCCTGTGACCTTAAGCTCTGGATTTATCAACCTCGACCATCTTAGCAGCGCCCCTTGCGTCGAAAACTGACTGCCTATTAATGTATCGGATGCAGAGAATGTGGCATTTTGATATTGATGGGCAACAAAAATTGTGTCGGCCTGTGATAGCCTTCGAACAAGCCCTGACGTCAGAGTTTGGAAATTTGTATTAAGGAATCTAGTTAGTGCGGCTCCGGTTGGAGCCGCGATCGGACTCCCAAACCGTATTCGTTGATCGACATAGGAAACGGTCAAACTCATGTACGCAGAGTAGCGATATGAGGCATCCACCATGGCGGAATTGGTGAATGAATTCGCTCGCTGCGCCTGAATTCCCTGCACAAAGGCTGGGGGGATTTGACTTCCACTGATTGGAGCCGCAAATGCCAGCGGTTGAGGTGTATAAATGACTGTGTCAGACATACGCAAGCCTAGTCCCGGAACCACCTTGTCCATCGCTCCGTCCAGGTTCAGGTTCAGAGTGCCACTGCCTGCCACATAGTTAAGTCCCGGATTCTTGACATAGGCCTCAGCCGTTGCCCCGCCGCCGATCGAGCCTTCCACCCATTGATTCCGATGATTCACCCTCAGCTGCGGTGAAACGGTCGTGACATAGTCGTCAAGGTTTGTCCCGGGCACAAAAAAGACGTTGCTGTCATATCGCTCCGCTACTCGAAGCGACGGAATTAAATGTGTTTCTGGCTCAACAACTAATTTATTGTCCAGCACCGGTGCCGGGAGAGATTGCGCTCGTACCGGATCGGGAGTCTGCATCAACACTCCACAGACAACCGCACACAGCGTGAGACAGTTCCTGCTTCCGCAGCCTTGCCATTCCATGCCTCTTTACCACGCTCGGCCTGGCACGACGACCATGTCGCCGGTCTTTAACACAAAGTCTTTGATTTCTCCCTCTCCGGACAGCAGATCATCATACGGAGCAGGAATCTTGACTTCTCTAGAGTGGCCGGGTGGCCCCACCAGAGTACGGCGCACTTGCATCTTGTTCTTCGCAGCATAGGGCGTAAACCCTCCCGCCATGGCGATGGCTTGCAGGACCGTCGTGTGGGACTTGAGCTGATACTTGCCCGGCTTCGCGACGTCGCCCAGGACATAGACATAGTAGCTGTTGACCTCTTTGACCTTGACATGCACCGACGGCTTTTCCTTATACTCTTTCAGTCGTTCGGCTATGTGTGCGGCGAGCTCCTTGGCCGTACGACCGGTAACCTCCACCTCTCCGATCAGCGGAATTGAAATATAGCCGTCGGGTCTCACCACGATGCCTTTCTGTGTCAACTCGTCACTACGCCACACCGTAATGTCGAGTACGTCCTCCGGGCCCAATAAATACTCGTCCTTGGTGCTGTTGGCTTCGGCAATGACCTCCGCCGAAGGGCCGGCGCACCCGACCGCAGCGATCCCCATCGCCAAGATCAGCGGACTGATGACCCCATTGAGGACTCTCCTGTAGTTTCTCTCCATGGCGATCACACAATGCCCCTACTCGCCCAACATCCTCTCAGCAGACTGGCGGAAATTTCATTCTAACAGTCTCCCCTCACGTCTCTGATCAAGGCGGCCCGGAGCGTCGCATAATCAAGGGTAAGCTCGGCAAATTGCTGTTTGAGCCGTCGATGTTCATCCTCTAACGAGCGCAACCGCTCTTTATCCTCCGACTGTTGCTCATTGGCCAGCTTCGCTCGCCATCGGTAAAGGGTGCTTACGGAAATCCCATACCGACGTGAAATCTCTCCGGCCATC
This sequence comes from Nitrospira sp., assembly GCA_037445435.1. Taxonomy (GTDB): domain Bacteria; phylum Nitrospirota; class Nitrospiria; order Nitrospirales; family Nitrospiraceae; genus Nitrospira_D. The sequence continues at coordinate 13,042 of JBBIKN010000070.1, forward strand.
CGACCGGCATCCAGTTCCGAGACCATGATTTTTATCTGATCTCGTGTAAAGCGGGATTTGGGCATGACTGCCGACTTCCCTGCCCCGATCCTATGTCCGCGGAGAGAGTCCAGGGGGAAAAATGAAGGTTCACTCCACAGGCGTAATGTCGTCGGTTCCTATGTGGATAAGCGCAGCACGCTGCAGGAGGGAGGCTCGGATCACGAGCCCTTGGTAACTTGCCCGTCGTACGAATTGCCCACGTAGGCCCATAAGCGGACCTCGTATCACTTCTACCCATGCGCCTTCAGTCAGATAGTCGCACGGTTCCATCATGGGGTTGACCACCGAAACTTGCTGAAGCGCGGCAATTTCTTCAGCCGGAATGGGTTCGGGTCTCACGGTGCCGACAATGCGAACGACACCCGGCGTTTGGAGAACGGCAAGACTTCCGGTTAACGCAAAGTTGGCAAAGCAATACCCACTAAAGAGTGGAAGCGTCGTCCATACTTTGCGGTCGGACCATTGGCGGCATTGCTTGCCCAATGGAAGCAGGGGCTCTATCCCTACGGCTAGCAGTCGGTCCCGAACTTGTTTTTCGTGACGGGAACGTGTCTGAACGGCATACCAGTGGCAATCAGTCCTTGATCCTTCTCCCTGTCCAACCTCCGGTACGCTCACTTGCGCGTACCGTGCGGTGTCCTCTTGTCTACAGGTAGTGATCATAGCTTCGCCCCGTGAGTCCCACCCTTTCGGAAAATACGACCGTTCCAAAATAGGGCTGTTTGGCCCGTTTTGATAGAAACTAGGGGCCCTACTAGTAGCAGAGCTGTTTGCCATTAAGCCATCAGCCAAATGTCTAGTTTTCGTGTAGCCTTCACCGGCACATTTGTCTGAACGTTTGCCGTCCATGGAGAGGCTATAATCAGGATAGTTGGTTTTTCCGGTATGGATGGCGTCTATCAATAAGACTTCCTTATTGATAGGCATTGATAGACTGCGCAACCAGGAAGGTAGGTGACGATATTGATCGCTTATTCAACGCATTGGATCTGTTCCGTGGATCATCTCTACATCCCCTACTAATAGGTAATATCATTTGTACCTATCAGAAGGAGAAAAACCTTGGCCGCTCGTGAACTAGGCGACAGGCAAAATTATACGGAAAACGGCAGCGAGGATCGGAATTCACTAGAGGCGAGCGAGCGAAAGCCAAAAGATGCAGCTTTAGATAGCACCGATCTCTCACCTGAAAGACCTTAAAGATCAATATGGAGGCACGATGCAGAGCACCGCGATGCCGACTCTCACAATAGCGATTCTGAGCAGTCAATGTCTCGTGTGGTTGGGTTTGCAGAAAATCCTCGAGAGTCGCGCGACCGTCCCGATCGTTGTGCACCCGTCCCCGTGGTGCAGCTCGACGCGGCTCCCCGCCGAGCCTCCCCCCGACGTGTTCATCCTCGATCTGGAAACCGAGCGTGACGCCCTCGGCACCATCACACAACTCCGGGATTCCGCGCCGACGAGTAAGATCGTTTTATTGGGTGGGCTCGAGGACAAGGACCGCACACGCGAGGCGTTTGCCGCCGGGGTCGACGGCGTGATCCTCAAGATTCAACCGCCCGAAGTCATGGTCGCGGTGATTGAGGCGCTGTATGCCTCAGCGAAACTCCAGGCCCCTGTGAAAACGGGCGGGCCCGGGAGGGGGGAACCTCGGAATACCCGGCAAGAAGGTGGAGAATCGGCCCCACTGCCGCCGGCGTGGCCGGAGGCCTTGACCGAGCGGGAACGGGAGATTATCCGCTTGGTGGAGCAGGGACTCTCCAACAAAGACATCGCCTACAGGTTGTCAATCAGTGACAGCACGGTGCGGCATCATATGACGAGCATTTTCGACAAGGTCGGCGTGCCCAATCGGCAGAAGCTCCTGATCCACGCCCATCACTTCCGCTCCACGCCCGTCTAGCAGCCTGCTAAAAACCCCCTCGCAACGCGGTGCGGAATATGATTCTCTGGTAGTCGGACGCACGGAGGGGCAATGATGCGTGGAATATTCGGCGATCAGGGACAATTAGTTTCATATATTTCGCCGGAGCAGCGGATTGCGGCGGCGCCCCCTCCGCACCATACGTGTGCTAGTACGCGAGGTGTTGGGCCAAGTGAACCGCGATTTCCGCACGCTGTATTCCACGACGGGGGGCCCGTCGATCCCGCCCGAACAGTTGCTGAGTGCGCTGCTACTCCAGGTGTTGGATGGCATCCGGAGTGAACGGCAACTGATGGAGCAGCTGGACTACAACTTGCTGTACCGCTGGTTCGTTGGGCTTGCACCGGACGATGGCGTGTGGGACGCCACCACGTTTACAAAGAACCGCGAGCGTTTGCAGCAAGGCGATCTGTTCACTCGGTTCATGGAGACACTGTTGCAGCACCAAGATATCAGGCCTCTGTTGTCGGACGAGCATTTCTCCGTCGATGGCACGCTGATCGAGGCATGGGCCGGCCATAAAAGCGTCAAGCCGAAGGATACGCCCTACCACGAGTGCGGGGCCGCCTATCTCGATCAGCGTGACCGAGAGCAGGCCACGCGTCGGCACGTCAAACACCTCGAACGCTTGGGCCATCGTGTGATCCTTGAGCCAGTCGCCTAAGAGACAGTGGGGGCATTTTCGAAACAGGTTCTAGGCTTCTTTCTCCCTAAGTGCTCGCGCTCAACTGCAAATTCATTGCGCTAATTCGTGAACCTTCCATCCTGGATGTCCGTTGCGTTGTTTGCAAAACACGAGGGAAACTCATACCGAGATATTGTCAAGAGTTGTGTTTCGCATGAGCGTCGGTTGAGCGCTCCTTCGAGACATGTCTTCACGCGGCGACGTCCTGGATTGCGCCATCGACAAACTGTTCCTGTGCACCTTCGATCACCTTCGCGAGGAAGCGATGGCCGTTCAATCGCCGCCACCGCTTCTGGGCCTCACGCCCGAGCGTGAAGACCATCGCCATCGTCGCCTGCATCGAGCCCCCCTTGGGTTGGCGTGTCCGATGGCGCACGGTCGCGAACGTCGACTCGAGGGGGTTGGTCGTTCGAAGGTGGCTCCAATGCACGGCGGGGAAGTTGTAACACGTAACTAGCACGTCCTCGTCCGTGGTGAGGCATTCGACAGCCTTGGGATGCGTGGCCGAGTCTCGCTTCTTGAATTCCTCGGAGGCGTTCGTGGCGGCGGCGAGGGTCGGAGCCATGTCCATCGCGTGGATGAGTTGCGTGGCATCGGGCGGGATGCTTTTCGGCATCGTGTCCAACATGGTGGCCGTCTTGTGGTGACCCCGCATCGCTGGTCTTCCGTTTCGGGGAACGCCTCCTCGATCGCAGCCCAGAAGCCCCCGCGCCGTCGCCGGTGGCGAGCTTGGGACCTTCGGTGAGCCCCCGACGGTTCAGTTCACGTCGCACCGTTTGCCAGAACACTGTGCTCGCCCGCTCGCCGTCCCAGACTGCCAGCAGCTCCTTGGTGCCGGCTTCCGTGGCTCCCATAAGCACCACGATACCGGGACGGTCCTTGTCGAGCCGGACATGGAAGGACAACCCGTCTGCCCACCCGTACACGTAGCGCGTGCCGCTCAGATCCCGCTTCGACCAGGTCTCGAACTCCTTCTCCCAGCCCTCCTTGAGGCGCACGATGTTCGTGGCGCTCACGCCAGCGACGGGGGGTCCGAGGATGGCGGTGAGCGCCTCGGCGAAGTCCCTGGTGGCGAGCCCCTTGAGGGACCGCACCGGGATGAGCGCGTCGACGCTCGGCAACCGCCGTAGAAATGGCGGGAGGATTTTGCTGGTGAACGTCTGATGGCCACTGCGGTCTCGCACTCGCGGCTGCTTCACCGCGAGCGCTCCACCCCCCCCTGACGAGCTCGCGGTCGGGCAGGTCGCCGGTGCGCACGACCACTCGCCGCCCCTCGGGGTCGACGACGTTGCCAACCTGCGCACTGAAATCATCCGCCTCCGACACCAGAGCTGCCGGGAGCCGGCGTCGCGCACCCTCGCGGGCAAGCTCATCGAGCCCCGATCTCGGAGTCTGGGCGACCTCTCGACTCGGCCACTGAACGACGGTGTCCCTCTTCATGAGCGTATCCTTCCTGCCTCCTCGGAGGCGGTTGTCGGTGTTACCAACCGAAAGAGACGCTCAACGTTCAGCTCGATGCCAAACACAACTTGGGAGGATATCTCACTCATGCCCCAAGAAGAAACGATACAGCGTAAAAGAGGTAGAAGTGAGATGTGCGACCTTGGTATGATGCG
>JBBIKN010000071.1:0-17281 GCA_037445435.1 Nitrospira sp.
AGTCAGTGCCTGCACACAAGTGCGTTGGGCCTAATGTCGGACAGGCTCCTAGGGCGTCGATGCCTTCCCGCAACGGCGGACTGGAAAGATTATTCTGGATTAGCAGGTCAACAAGAAGCTGCAGATCATGAGTCTTGCGTTGTTCGATGCGATGTTTGGCTAACACAGCCTTGAGGCACTTCTCGACCGCTTGCTGAGCGTGAAAGCCGACTACCTCGTCATCTATCTCTGGATCATCAGACAGCTTGCGGAAGGCTCTGATATCGCGGTCGGCCAGAATAAGAAAGCGGCGAGCGAGGTCCTCAGGCCGCTTCATAGAGGACTTTGCCCTCCTTCAGAGCCCAGTACATGGCCGTCCCAGGAAGATGTCCCCAGTCGGAAACTTCCCTTTCCGAAACGACAAGCACATCGACGGGAAGCCCGATGGAACCAATGGCTTTGCGTAAACGGACCATCTCCGCACGTTTGGAGTCAACCTCATGTTTGATGACAAGTAAATCTACATCTGATTCTGACGTGGCCGTCCCCTCTGCGAAGGAGCCGAAGAGAATGACCTTCTTCGGGTTGGCCGCAATCACTAACCGTCGAACCGCCGTATCGATAGCTTCTTGAGCAGTCATCGTGGCTTGATCTGAGCCGAGCGTGTTTACTAATCAATCACGGACACTCGTTAATAGCTTTTCGATGGTAGCACTCCTACTCGGCAAAGTCATGCCGAGTGCGGCAGTCCCGCTTCACAGGTACATGCACCGCCTAACTGCGGAGCCAGTCCCCTACACGCCTGCCTCCTTGAGCACCTGTCCCGTATACGACCGCTTCGACTTGGCGATTTCTTTCGGCGGCCCTTCGGCCACGATCTCGCCGCCGCGATCCCCGCCTTCCGGTCCGAGATCGATGATCCAATCGGCATTCTTGATCACGTCGAGATTGTGTTCGATGACGAGCACCGTATTGCCTGCTTCAACGAGGCGATCCAGCACGTCGAGCAAGCGTTGCACGTCGGCGAAATGCAAACCGGTCGTCGGTTCATCGAGAATGTACATCGTGCGCCCGGTTGCGCGTTTGGACAGCTCCCGAGACAGTTTCACCCGTTGCGCCTCGCCACCGGAGAGCGTCGTGGCCGATTGGCCGAGTTTCACATAATGCAACCCGACGTCGTGCAGCGTCTGGAGTTTCGCCTTGATCAACGGGATATGTTCAAAGAACTCGAGGGCATCGTCCACCGTCATGTTCAACACATCGGCGATGCTCTTCCCTTTGTGAAGAATCTCCAACGTCTCGCGGTTGTACCGCTGCCCTTTACATACGTCGCAGGTCACATAGACGTCCGGAAGGAAATGCATCTCGATTTTGATGAGCCCATCACCCTGACAGGCTTCGCAGCGGCCGCCTTTCACGTTGAAGCTGTACCGCCCTGGCTTATAGCCACGCACTCGTGACTCCGGCAGGTTGGAGTAGAGATCGCGGATGTAGCCGAAAAGGCCGGTATAGGTGGCGGGATTTGAGCGAGGCGTCCGTCCGATCGGCGATTGATCGATATCGATGACCTTGTCAAGCGCATCGACGCCTTTTAGTTCTTTACAGCCATCGATTTTGGGCTTCTTGTGGTACAGCATCTGCGAAAGGGAATGGAACAGGACCTCCAGGACCAGCGTGCTCTTTCCAGATCCAGACACCCCCGTGACACAGGTCAACAGGCCCAGAGGAATGCGCGCCGTCACATTTTTCAAATTATGCTTCTGCGCTCCGACCACAGACAGCATACCCCTGGCTTTTCGCTCCCGCTGTGGTACCGACACTGTTTGTGCCCCACGTAAATATTGACCCGTCAATGAGTTTGGGTCACCCATGATCTGTTGCGGCGTCCCCTGTGCCACGACATGCCCACCGTGTGAACCGGCGCCCGGGCCCATATCGAGAATATGATCAGCGGCGATCATGGTCTCGGCATCATGCTCAACCACCACGACCGTGTTGCCCAAATCCCGTAGTCTCAGCAATGTCTGCAACAACCGGCGATTGTCGCGCTGGTGAAGTCCAATAGACGGTTCGTCGAGAATATACAGCACGCCGACCAAGCCGGACCCGATCTGCGTCGCTAAGCGGATCCGCTGCCCCTCGCCGCCAGATAATGTTGCTGCCGCCCGATCGAGTGTTAGATAGTCGAGACCGACATTGACCAGGAAGCCTAATCGTTCGCGAATCTCTTTTAGGATTCGATGCGCAATCACCAGCTCCCGATCGGTAAACTTCAGTGACACGAAGAAGTCAGCGGCGGCACGGACCGAGAGGCTGGTGACTTCGGCAATCGATTTCTTAGCCAGTTTAATAGACAGACTTTCAGGCTTCAGTCTTGCGCCGTGGCAGACGGAGCAGGGTTCCAGCAGGGTGAGGTCCTCTTCTTCCGGGCAACCGGGTGTGACGGCATAGCCGATGCCGTCACAAGCCGGACAGGCGCCGTGCGGACTGTTGAAAGAAAAGACCCGGGGTGTGACTTCGGGGTAACTCACACCGCATCTAATGCAGGCCAAGCGGTCGCTATAGAGCCTGGTTTGGCCGTCTTCGGTCAACACTCCGACCAGCCCACCGGTCAACTTAACCGACGTTTCGACGGAATCAGCCAACCGACGCATAAGCGCATTGTCGGCTTTCATCACCAATCGATCGACGATAATTTCGATCGTGTGTTTCTTCTGTTTATCAAGGGCAATGTCTTCGCCAAGGTCGACACTCTTGCCATCGACGCGAGCTCGGACATAGCCCGCCTTTCGCATCTCCAGCAGCTCCTTCCGGTATTCACCCTTTCGCCCACGCACGATCGGCGCCAGAATCTGAAACTTCTCTCCTTCCGGCAGAGCGGCGATCGCATCGACCATTTGCTGGACGGTCTGTGCGGTAATCTCCTCTCCACATTGGAAACAATAGGGGCGCCCGACTCGGGCAAAGAGGAGCCGGAGATAGTCGTAAATCTCCGTCACGGTGCCGACGGTGGACCGTGGGTTGTGGCTGGTACTTTTTTGTTCGATGGAAATCGCCGGAGAGAGCCCCTCGATCGAGTCGACATCGGGCTTGCCCATTTGTTCGAGGAACTGCCTCGCATAGGCCGACAGCGACTCGACATAACGCCGTTGACCTTCGGCATAGATCGTATCGAACGCAAGGGACGACTTGCCCGACCCGCTCAAACCGGTGATCACCACCAGCTTGTCACGGGGGATTTCTACATCGATGTTCTTGAGATTATGCTCTCGTGCGCCTTTGATGATGATGGAGTTGCCCATAGGGGCGGGATTATACCATTTTGCTCCGCCGTCCAATCACCTACGCTCGCTCCCAAACTCAGCCGAGACTAACATGAGGAACACTTTTCATACCTCAAAGGCAGACGCACTAGGCTTTTCTTCTATGCACATAGAAATCGAGACGACCCCGTCTCGCATAACATCTGCCATCTCTCGCCTTGACAAAGCTTGAAACCGGGTGCTACGACCGTGGCATGGTGGGAACTGACCGTCGTCAATTGATCCAGGATTCCCCGGCTCCGGCCAAGGTCGTCTCGACATGGTCCGGCCAGGCCCGGGAAGAGGCCGTGCAGCGGATGTTCACCTCCATTGCAGGCGTCTACGATCTGAACAACACGCTGTTGAGTTTCGGTCTGCATTACCATTGGAAGAAGATTACCGCTTCCTTCATTACTCCCGTCGGACGAGGGACGGCGCTTGATGTCGGATCGGGGACAGCCGACCTCGCGCTCCTCCTGGAATCCCGAATGGGCCCCAAGGGACGTGTGATTGCCTCAGACCTGAACCATGCAATGCTGGTCCAGGGGTTCAAGAAGATCGGTGGGAAAGGACTCACCGACAAGATCACTTGCCTACAAGCGAGCGCGGAACATCTAGGGTTTGGGGACAACACCTTCGATGCAGTGACAACGGGTTTCTGCATGCGGAACGTCGGGGATTTGCCACGAGCCGTGCGAGAGATCCGCCGTGTCATGAAGCCCGGTGGTCGATTCGTATGTCTGGAGTTTTCGCGTCCGGTATTCGGTTGGTTGCGCACGCTCTACGATTGGTATTCATTCAAACTGTTGCCCTGGATCGGCACAATCGTCGCCCGCGACCGCACCGGCGTCTACGAGTATCTTCCGGCATCGATTCGGACGTTTCCCGACCAAGAACGGTTGTGCCAAATCTTACGCGATGCCGGGTTTCGTCAAGTGTCCTATAAGAACCTGAGCGGCGGCATCGTCGCCATTCATGTAGCGACGAAATAGGAAGGTTAAGGTGGAGGCTCAAGGTTGAGAGAGCCGGATCTACCGGATCTATTTATAAAGCGTCCTTAACCTAAGCCTCAACCTAGTCGTATGAACTCCATCCTCTACATCTTTCTCCCCTGCAAGAAGGTCTACCCCATCGGGGTCACCTATTTGGCGGACTTCATCCATCGGCGAAAGCCGGAGGTCCGTCAACGCATCCTCGACCTCTCGTTGTTTCCCGTCGGGCAGCGAAGCCAGGCCATCCGCGATGCCGCCACGGAGTTTAAACCCGACCTGGTTTGTTTTTCTTGGCGCGATATTCAAATCTTTTCACCCCATGAAGGGGACACCTCGCTGGAGCATGCCTTCAATTTTTACTTTGCCAGCAACCCCCTCAAGCGCATCGCAGCATCAGTCGAGGGCGTCAAACAGCTGTATCGCTACTACAACCACATCTATACGATCCTGTCGTACCCTGCGTTGATCCGCAAAGAGTTCCCCAAAGCCCAGATCATGATCGGCGGCGGAGCATTTACGGCCTTCGCCGACCAATTGATCGAAAGACTCCCGGAAGGAACCATCGGCATCCTCGGTGAAGGGGAAGATGCCATCCTCAAGGTCCTTGAAGGGCGGTCAATTGAAGATGAACGGTACATCGTCAAAGAGGGAAACCAAATTCGGAAGGGCCGACAGAGTTCGCCGGCACTGCTTGACGCCCTGACTGTTGATCTGCCCTACCTCACGTCGATCTTCCCTCAGTATGGGGAATATATCGGTGAATCGATCGGGGTGCAGTCCAAACGAGGTTGCCCCTACGACTGCGCCTTTTGCCTCTATCCGTACATTGAGGGCAAGCGAGTCCGCTACCGCCCACCGGAGATGGTCGTGAAGGACATTGCGCAACATTACCACCAATGGGGCGCTCGTCGCTTTTGGTTCACTGACGCGCAATTCATCACCGGGAGGGAAGCCTATCCGCAATGCACAGAAATTCTCGAGCGAATCGTTGCCGAAAAACTGGAGATCGAGTGGTCCGGGTACATCAGAACCTCCTTGATTACCCCTGAACTCGCGAAACTGATGGTTCGATCCGGTGTGGGCGACCTCGAGGTGGCCATTACGTCCGGCTCGCAAGAGGTTCTGAATAATCTCCACATGGGATTCAAGCTGGAACGGTTGTATGACGGCTGTCGCTATCTAGCCGAAGCGGGCTTCAAGGGTAAGGTCATCCTGAACTATTCGCTGAATAGTCCCAAAGAAACGGAAGAGAGTCTCCTGCAGAGCGTCGAGTCCTACAAGATGGTGGCCTCGATTCTTGGCGAAGAGCGTGTGTTCCCGTTGATGTTTTTCCTGGGCATCCAGCCCAACACCGACCTGGAGCAGCGGCTGTTGGAGGAGGGGTACCTCTCGCCTGGTTACAATCCCCTGATGTTGACCCCGACGAGCATCAGAAAGTTGCTCTATAATCCCGCCCCTCTCAACAAGATCATCGCCAAGGCCTGTCTCCGGGCCTGGGAACGGAAGCAAGGGAGCCGCGATCCGCGTCGTTGGACCGGATCTCTGTCCCAGACGTCAGAATCCCCCACCTATGCCGACCAGAACCTGAGTCGTGGCATCGAAGGGAATTCCGGACGCGACGCGCTCCTCTCACTCGAAGAAATCCTTCGCTCACGCCGGCCCGTTTCATCTCCTTCGCAGACAACGGAACCACGACCCAGTTCAGCCGGATAATTCATCCGTAGGGAACATGGAATCACTGTATCGAGTTCATGTCTCCCGGTTCCGCGGCACCTTGCATTCCGATTTGGGCCGGTGCTATCATTCACTTTCTTTAGAGATGGAGCAGCATCAACCATTTGGTTTTTCAGGTAATTATACTCCCTTCCTCGACCTAACTTGCGCCTTAAGGAGGCGCCTCAATGTATAAGAATATTTATATCCCGGTCGATAATTCCGACCATTCCAATACTGCGGTGGATGTCGGCGTCCACCTCGCCAAAACCTTCGGCTCAAAAATCGTGGGAAGCCATGTGTATGCCGCGAAGATGCATGACAAGCGCTTCAAGCAGATGGAAGCCGGATTGCCGGAGGAATACCATGACGAGAAAGAGCTCGACCGTCAGCGTCAGATCCATGATTCGCTGATCACCCGCGGGCTCCAAATCATCACCGATTCCTACCTCGACTACGTCGACAAGAAATGTAACGAAGCGAACCTCCAGGTTGAACGGCGATCGCTTGAAGGGCGCAACTGGAAGGTACTGGCCGAAGACATCAACACCAATGGGTATGACCTCGTCATCATGGGCGCCCTGGGGGTCGGTGCGGTCAAAGACAGCGTCATCGGCAGCAACACAGAGCGCGTGGTCCGCCGCGTCCGTAACTCCGACATGCTGATCATCAAAAACGTTCAGCCGATGACGGGCGGAAAGATCGTCGTCGCCGTTGACGGGAGCCCCTACTCATTCGGCGGACTGATGACCGGCCTTGCTCTCGGCAAGGCACTCAACATGCCGGTGGAGGCGATCTCCGCCTTTGACCCCTATTTTCACTACGCTGCATTCCACAGCATTTCCGGGGTCCTGAACGAAGAAGCCGGCAAAGTGTTTCGCTTCAAGGAGCAAGAAAAGCTGCACGAAGAAATTATCGACAGCGGCTTGGCAAAGATCTATCAGTCCCATTTGGATATTTCCCGTGAAATCGCTCAGGCGGAGCAAACCGACCTAAAGACCACGTTGCTGGACGGCAAAGCCTTCGAAAAAATCATTCAGTATGTCCGCAAAGACGTCCCGGCCTTGCTGATCGTCGGACGCATCGGCGTCCATAGCGATGACGACATGGATGTCGGAAGCAATACCGAAAACCTGCTCCGGAGCGCCCCTTGTCATGTGCTGATTTCCAACCGTAAATATGTTCCCCCCATCGACACGCAAGCCGAGTACACGATCGCCTGGACGGAAGAAGCCCTGCGGCGGATGGAAAAGATCCCGGTTTTTGCACGAGGCGTGGCGAAGACCGCCATTCATCGGTATGCCATCGAAAAAGGCCATACCATCATCAGCAACACCGTCGTCGATGCCGCGGTAGGACACATCCTGCCTAAAGGCGCCATGGATGCCATGCGTGCGCTTGGCGGCAGCCTGGACGCAGCCGGCATTGACCGCGACAAGATGCAGGCAGACGAGGCTGTGACGAAAGATCTCATGGGACCGACATTGAGCGGAATCATGACCCAAATCGTTGAAGAGAAGCCCAAAGAGGTCAATGCGTCCACGCAGGCTTATCTAGATCGTATGGACCAATCCTATTTCGTCTGTGACGGCTGCGGCTACATCGGGAAGGGCGACACCCCGGTTAAATGTCCGGTGTGTAATGCGGACGGAACGAGATTCAAACAGGTGGATAAAAAGATTTTCGAAGTGGCCGCTACCTCGGAAGGCGAACTCGAAACGGACGTTGCTTACGACGACGTGCCGATGCAATGGACCAAGGACGCGAAAGAAGCGATTCGTGCCGTGCCGGCCGGCTTTCAGCGAAGACGGGCGAAGGCCAGGATTGAAAAGAGCGCGCGGAAGTTGGGGATGACGACCATCACGCTCGAATATGCGGCGCCGATGATCAAAGAGGCCGCCTCCGAAGACTATACACCCATTTTTTCGAACAAGGGCGCCGGGACATCGCCGGCGGCGGAAACCGTGCTGGCTGCGGCGAATGGAACCGGCTCGAACGGCCATGCCGAATCGGTCTCGTCCTATACCTGGACGAGCGAAGCACAGGCCAGATTGGATCGGGCGCCGGAAGGTTTCATGCGCGACTGCACCAGAGCGCTGATCCTCAAGCATGCCGAGAAAATCGGGGCGACTGTGATCACGCTCGAAGTCGCGAACGAAGGTATCGAACAAGCAAAGGGGTATATGGCGGAAGCGATGAAGACCGGCAATCTCAAGGACATGATCGCCGACCTCACTGGAAAGGGGCGCGGATAAGTTCGCATGCTGAGCTCTGGTGCTGCACACAGAGCCTTCCTTTGATAAGCATTTCACCTCAGCACTCCAATACGATACGCCATGGGTAAATCTCTTCCCATCTTCAACGGCCCTTCGACCACCCTGGGCTCGTTGCAGCAGCAGATTTCCCAGTTCTTCACTCCCACTCCAAAGGGGGATGGACCGTTCGACGGTCGGACGGTTGACGATTTCAAGCCCTACCTTGTGGCACTCAACCTGACCAAGCGTTGCAACCTCAAATGTGACCATTGTTATCTCGATGCAACAACCAAAGCAGCAGGGGGGGAAGATGAGCTGAGCACCGAGGAATGCTACCGCCTCATCGACCAAATCGCGGAGGTGAATAAGGGATGTCTCCTTGTGATCACCGGTGGCGAACCCCTCGTGCGACCCGACATCCTCGACATCGCTCGTTACGCCGTCAAGCTCGGCTTTATGGTGGTCTTCGGGACAAACGGGATGCTGATCGATGACCGACTGGCCAAAACTCTCGTGGAAATAGGAGTGATGGGCGTCGGAATCAGTATCGATTCATTGCAAGCCTCCAAGCACGACGCCTTTCGCGGGGTGCCGGGCGCCTGGGAGGCGGCGGTCGCCGGCATTGAAGCCAGTAAACGAAACGGCCTCCAATTCCAAGTGCATTTCAGCGCCCAACCGATGAACTATCAGGAATTGCCCGAGGTCATCGCATGGGCGCATCAGCTCGGAGCGCGTGTGCTCAACGTCTTTTTCATGGTCTGTACCGGACGGGGCGAAGAATTGACGGACATTACACCGGCCCAGTACGAAGAAGTGCTTGGTTACCTGGTTGCGTGTCAGGATAATTACAAAGGCATGTTGGTCCGCGCCCGCTGCGCTCCGCACTTCAAACGGCTTGCCTATGAGAAAGATCCCAATTCTCCGATTACGAAGGCAACCGGGTATATGGGAGGCGGATGCCTGGCAGGAACCAACTACGCCCGGGTCACGCCGAACGGTGAGCTGACTCCTTGTCCCTATATGCCGCTGTCCGCCGGAAATCTACGTTCCCACAGTTTCGTCGATCTATGGGAACGTTCGGATGTCTTCAATTCATTCCGTTATCCACAACTCAAGGGGAAGTGCGGCGATTGCGAATACAGCGACATCTGCGGCGGCTGTCGCGCCCGTCCCTATGTCGATCACGGCGACTGGCTGGACGAAGATCAGTGGTGCCTCTACACCCCGAAAGGCGGGGAGAAAATCAAAGTGGCGTTCAACATCTCGGAAGAGACCGACGTCACATGGGATGAAGCGTCTACGCTCAGATTAAGCCGTATCCCTTACTTCTTGCGCGCCATGGTGAAAAAGGGGGTGGAGAAGCATGCCCGAGAAAACAATGTGCGGCTCATCACCGTCGAGTTGATGGAGGAACTGCGCAAGAAGCGATTCGGCAATGACGCCCCTGTCTTTAAATTTTAGGACCGAATCCAACGGAATGGATGGCCGATGTCGTCCTTGCCCGTTACTCTGCATCTAGATTTCGACTCGCAGCACTAACGCCATGGATGCCCTTGAGAGTATCGTTACAGATCTCAATATCCTCATTCCGATCGTCAACCACTGGTTTCACTTGCTCTCGGCCATCATTTGGATCGGCGGCTTAGCGTTTCTCGTCATGGCGGTGACACCCGGACTGCAGAAAGCCGTTCCAAAAGATCAAATCAAGCCCGTCACCGACATTTTTTATCGATACTACAAGAAAGTTGCCGGCATTCTGCTCGTCGTCCTCCTGTTTACGGGCGGCGTGAATCTTCACTACGTCAATCAGGTCATCATGTCGCAAACGGGAAACGGGGTCCAACACCATTCCAAATATCTCATGGTCTTCATGATCAAGCTGCTTCTCGTGCTGGGACTTCTCACCCTCTTCCTCTACACCGTCATCTTCAAATCAGACGAGGAGGCCAACGAGGGAGAGGACTATGAAGCCATTCCCTTCCAGCGCGCCGCACTTTGGATGGGGTTCTTCATCATTCTTTGTGCAGCCGCCATGAAACACCTGCATCAATAGTCCTGCCTCGCGTCTTGGTACAGGTCACGAGACAGTGTCACTGTCTCAAACGAGACAGTCGCTGTATCATATCGATACAGCTCCGCACATCAGACAATCCTGCATTTCCAAAAACAACACATAATCCACTACTTCGACTTACATCTCTTGATCAGCCGTGCGGGAATGGACGTTGCTTAACCAACTGGCGCGGGTCACAGAGCGTCTTGGGTTATCTCGTCGCCGCTAAACAACATGGAGCACGGTATGGAGCTGGCAGTCACTCACGTGGTCAGGAGGCCTTCCTCTTCCTTGCCATCTGATGCCCCATTTGGATCATGCCCATCCAGAGCAACATTATCACTATTGTCCGTTGCCCCTTCCACTGTGCCTCCTCTTGGAAGAGGCACAGCCAAGCCTGATGATGCTCATACCAGTGTCCCGAAACGGAACGAACCGGTTCAAGCAGTCTCCTTCTCTCTCGATTCTGAGACGAATCGTCAGCAACGGGCGTCAGCCTTGGCTCAAGAGCCGGTTCAAAACATGAACGCGATGGGCGAACCGAGAGCCGCGCATTCCGTATTGGTCGTCGAGGATGACCCGGATATCACGATGGCTCTGCAAGACTTACTCGAATTTGAAGGATTCCATGTTGACTGTGTACAGACCTGTCGCCAGGCCTTCTCATTCATGGAACAGAATGTTTACCATGCAGTCCTTCTGGATCTCGGACTACCTGACGGAGACGGCTGCTCGATTTTGGAGAAGCTCCACGTCTCTCATCCCTCACTCCCCGTAATCGTCCTAACGGCTTCGAATAGGGACCTAGGGTCCCTGCGCACATATGCTCGCTTGACTAAACCGTGGAAGCGTGGAGAGTTATGCGGGATACTTCACCGTGCCGTCGGCACGGCGTCGTCTTCGATGGTGAGGTGAGCCGGAACGCCGATCAGTCAGAAGCGGAATTTCATCACTTGGACCGATTCAAACCCAGCGCCCGCTTGAAGACCGTGGCGAAGCCGAAATAGCCGAAAGAATCTTTGAGGTTCGAGTACAACCGTTTGACCGTGCCCATCTCGGGATTCGTGACATATTCCATGGTCAGCGCAATCCGCTCCTCACCCTCTCCAAGCGGCGTGACCGCATGCCAAAGCTTGTCTCCGTTGAAAATCACCATGTCTCCCGGTTCGGTCACCAGCTCAAGATGGCGAGGCTGTTTGGTCGGGTGATCCTTGAAGAGTTCGCACACCAACTTGCACTGGGTTGACCGATCGACAAGCCCCATCAAGATCGTGTAACGGGCGCCCTTATAGTATGACGTATCGTAATGGAATCCAATGTGGTCACCCGGTTCGGTGTAATAGTAGAGGGCGCAGGAATGGGGATCGTCGTCCGGACAGAACATCAGCTTCGCCTCGACGAGCCGGTTCAGGAATGTCCGGAATGACTCAGACCTGTAGAGGTCGAGAAAGCGGGGGGCTTTCTCTTGCACGGTATAATAGCTGACGCTCCCACCTTTCTTGTGGCCGGGAATGTAGTTTCGATTGAGCTCCGCTTTCATGCCCTGGGCCTGGGGGACGAACACCTCTTCTACGAAGGCACGGGGCAAGAATTGTTTGATCACCAGGAACTCGTTTTGCTCCCAATATTCTTGGTGAAGCCGGTCACAATCCAATCTTGCCACTGCTTGATCAACGGCTTCGACCACGGTGCCCGTTTCAACTGTCATGTCGCATATCACTCCTTGAGCCAGTGTCCCTCTTACTCGTCGGGCATCCATAGGCGGCATTGTTCATATGCCATCATCGGCGCTCGACCATTGGCGTGTGGCACGGTCGTTTTACAACTAAGGCCCGTTCAATACCGGCGCCCTGACGACTTCCACATCCGGAGGCGTCTTGAAGTCGAACACCTCATTACCTAATCCAAGGTTTGGTTTCAAGTTCGAAAATTCAAAGACGGCGACGTTCCCGCTGATCTCATGGAGGGAGACCGTGCGGATAAAATAGGTCTTGGGGAAAACCTCGACGACGATCTTCTGAAGATTCTGGGTGGATTCCTGCTCTTTGGCTTTGGGGATCAGCGTGATGAGCGGCATACCGCCGACTCCCCGGTCTTTCCCCGTGGTGGGTTCAATCTCAAACGACTCATCCAATTTGGCCGCTCCCTGCAACAACTCCAATGGCGCTTTGGAAGCGGCCATTTGCGTCAGTTTCCCGACCAGGACCTGCTTATGTTCAGGAACGTAGACCTTCACATCGTCTTGGTTCACATAGATTCGCTCAGTGGCCGGATCCAGATAGTCCCACCGCAGGCGGCCGGGCTTCTTGATATACACCTTACCCGCCGAGGTTACAGGCCGCTCAAACCCCTCAATCTTGGTCTTCTGAGAAAAATCGGCCTGCATATCGTTCATTTTCTCGTAACGTGCTTGCAGCTGTTTGACGACCTCACGAACCTCTTGCAACGCCTTTCCATTACTCGGCCCGTCCGCCGCCCAGGCCGACAAGACGAACACGATACTGAGCGGAGCTGCAAGCCACCATCGCATCATGCTTCCGCCGCACCGACCGGTCCGCGTCGACCGAGCACCTCCCGGCGCCCATCACGACCTGCCGCCCCTACAATACCTTCCGCTTCCATCTGTTCGATCATGCGCGCCGCCCGAGGATATCCGACGCGTAATCGGCGCTGAATCAACGAGGCTGAAGCCTGTCCGGTCGACAACACCAGATCTTTGGCCTGCTCGTACACTTCATCTTTTGCCTCTTCCTCCGCCGCTTCCTCTAACTTGAGCGACTGCAGTTCGTGATTATAAACAGGAAGCGCTTGTTTTTTGACAAACTCCACCACCGCACGGACGTCGTCATCCGATACAAAGGACCCATGCAGGCGTGCAAGGCGGCCGGTACCGGAGGCTAAGTACAGCATATCGCCTCGGCCGAGCAGAGCTTCTGCCCCGTTCGCATCGAGAATGGTTCGTGAGTCGGTCTTCGAAGATACTTGGAACGCGATCCGTGCCGGGAAATTCGCTTTGATCAAGCCGGTCAGCACATCGACCGATGGTCGCTGAGTGGCCAGCACCAAATGGATGCCGGAAGCCCGCGCCATCTGTGCGAGTCGAGCGATCTTGTCTTCCACATCTTTCGGAGCCACCATCATCAGATCCGCCAGTTCGTCGATCATGACGACGATAAACGGCAGCGGCTCCGGCGGTGTCGGATTGGGCTGCATGCAGCCCCGTTCACCTTCCGGGATCGACGTCTCACCGGCAGAGAGGCGCTCCTCCTCCGAGAGGAACTTCATCGGAAGTTCGGTCTGCTCGATGCTTGGTGCGTTGTTTTCAGCAAACACCTCATGCATGCCGGCGACCTTCCGATTGTACGCTTCGATATTTCGCACACCGGCCTCTGCCAGCAATTTGTACCGCCGTTCCATTTCAGCGACGACCCACCCCAACCCTCTCGCGGCTGATTTGGGCTCCGTAATAACGGGCCGTAGCAGATGAGGAATGCCCTCATATGATTGAAACTCGAGCATCTTCGGGTCAATGAGCAAGAGTTTCACTTCACTGGGCTTGGCGGAAAAGAGGATGCTGAGCAACATCGTATTCAAACTGACACTCTTCCCAGCACCGGTCGCACCGGCCACCAAGAGATGCGGCATCGTCTTCAGATCGGCCGTCATCGGAGCGCCGAAGATATCCTTGCCCAACGCCAGGGTCAGTCTGGACCTTGCCCGACGGAAGGCATCGCTCATGACGACTTCCTTCAGGGACACCGTCTCTCGAGACCGGTTTGGCACCTCGATCCCGACCACTGATTTCCCCGGTAACGGCGCAACGATTCGTAGACTCATCGCCTTGAGAGCCAAGGCCAGGTCATCAGCCAGGTTTACAATGCGAGCCACCTTCGTGCCTGGTGCCGGCTCGAACTCATACATCGTAACGACAGGGCCCGGCCTCACTTCCGTCACGATACCTTCGATACCAAAACTCATCAGTGCTCGTGATAAGACCTCGGACTGTGCCTTTAACTCCTCATCTGACATCCGATCCATCGGTCCGGAGGGATCGCTTAACAGCATCTCCGGGTCAGGGAGCTGATAGTCCTCGAATCCGGCCGTCGGAACAACCACTTCCGGCTCAGTCGTTTGCGTTTCCAATGTCGGAGTTATGACAGGGAATGGCTGGATGACCGGAGCTGGCGGAGTCTGAGTTGGGAGCAGTTCTGACTCCTCAGCCTTTATTTTTTCGGCAGTCGATTCCTCTTCAATGGTGGCAGCCGTTTGCCTGGAAGATTTGACTCTTGCTCGTCGGTTGCTCGCTTCCTTCGGGACCTCGGTCGATCGCTCAGGTATCACCGCGGACACTCCTTCGCGGAGAGTGGCCCAGCGTTCGGGCATTCGACGCACGGCTTCAGCCAATGAGAGGGGCGTTGTTAGAAGCAGAGACACAAGGAACCCTGCAATAATCAAAATATGGGCCCCCGTTTCAGCAAAGATGACTCGGAGCCCCTCCGCGATCGTTTGACCCACGACACCCCCGGCCATCCCGCGGGAAATCATCCCGCTGGTCACCGTCGGAATCCCCGCCGTTTCAAGATGCAGAAACGCGCTCAAGAAGAATACGGCGGCTAGAGAACTGGCGGCCGTCCGCAGCCTCAGACTCACCGGTGCTTGAAAGAAGCAGCGAAACCCCAACCGTCCCAACAATAAAGGAAAGAGATAGGCCGCGCCGCCGATTCCATAAAACAGTCCACCAGCCAATAGAGCACCGAAGGAGCCGATGAGGTTTCGAGGTGGATTTGCTATCGGATCCCCAGTTGCCACAATCTTCGCCTCCCCCGGCACAAACGACAGGAGGCTCAGGAGGGTGAGCAGGCTCAACGCGATCAGAATCACGCCGATTACTTCGCGCTGAATATGAGAAGGGGGAGACGGGGCACGGCGGGTGACTCCCCGCTTAGCCGAGGTGATGGCGCCCATGGAGCGGATGCTAACACAGGGAAAGGGTCATTTCAAACAAAGCCACTTCTGCATCACCAGAATGAATGGTGTCTCCATTCTTGAATGGAACACGAATTGGAGTTCACAAGGAAACGGGGGGGGCCGTGTGGCGAATGATCTTCCCTTCCACTAAATAGACCACAAGTTCAGCGATGTTCGTGGCATGATCGCCTACTCGCTCGAGAGACTTGGCGATAAAGCTCAGCCGAATGGCACGGGAAATCGTGTGGGGGTTTTCGACCATAAACGAGAGCAATTCGCGAAACAACTGCTCCATCAAGTCATCGACAAAGTCATCGTCCATGATCACTTTTCGGGCCAGCTTGGCATCCTCCTTCACGAAGGCATCGATGCTTTCCTTCACCATCACCCGCGCTAGGTTTCCCATCCGCGGGATATCGATGTAGGGCTTGAGCTGAGGCTCTTCGTTCAGTTCGATCGCGCGCTCACAGATGCTCTCTGCCAGGTCGCTGATACGTTCGAGCTCAGTGGACAGTTTCATCGCCGTCGTCACCAGCCGAAGATCGTGCGCCGCCGGCTGGTGAAGCGCCAATAACTCGATGCAGGCCTCGTCGATCTCCACATCCATCGCGTTGACTTTATGATCCCTCTCAATGACGCGGCACGCCAGGGCTGAATCCCGGGTGACCAGTGCGGTGAGCGCCTTGTCGATCTGATCTTCTGCGAGACCGGCCATCCGTGCCAGCTTCGTCTTTAATTCGGCCAGCTCTTCGTCGAAATGTCGTTGCACCATGGGCTCACCCGAATCGTCCGGTGATATAGTCTTCGGTCTGTTTCTTCGCAGGGTTGGTGAAGAGTTGCTTCGTAAGCCCAACCTCCACCAATTGGCCGAGGTACATGAACGCGGTGCAATCGGAGACCCGTGCCGCTTGCTGCATGTTGTGCGTCACGATCACGACGGTCAACTCCTTTTTCAACGAAAACAGCAATTCTTCGATGATCCCCGTGGCTATCGGGTCCAACGCGGAACAGGGTTCGTCCATCAGGAGGACATCCGGCTTGACGGCGAGGGCCCGCGCAATGCAGAGGCGCTGCTGCTGACCGCCGGACAAGCCGAGTGCGCTCTTGTGAAGTCGGTCTTTCACTTCCTCCCACAGGCCGGCTCCTCGGAGACTGTATTCGACGATCTCCTCCAACGCCGCTCGATTCTTCATACCTTGAAGTCGCGGGCCGTAGGCGACGTTTTCAAAGATCGATTTGGGAAAGGGATTGGACTTTTGAAACACCATGCCCACACGCTTTCGCAGATCGGTGATATCGATCTTCGGGTTAAAGATATCGACATCATCGAGGAGGATATTTCCTTCATGCCTCGCCCCCTCGATGAGGTCATTCAAGCGGTTCATGCAACGGAGCAAGGTCGATTTTCCGCACCCGGAAGGCCCAATGAACGCCGTCACGTGATGCTCGGGAATATCCAGATCGATCTTGAACAGCGACTGGACCGGCCCATAGAAAAAGTTGAATCCCTGCACTCGAATCTTCGACTTCCCCTGAGCACTGGGCTGAGGCGGCGCGTTGGAATCATGAGGATCCATGCTCTCCATCTCCAGTGAGGAAACAGCGGGTAAGAGGGTAGGGATACTGGACGTCACTTCATACTGCTGATCCAGCATATTTCCTCCTCATTCGATTTCGTAAGAGGATACCCGTGAGATTAAGCGTCACGACCACGAGAATCAAGACCAACGTGGTCACATAGACCATGGGCTTGGCAGCTTCAACATTCGGCGACTGGAACCCCACATCGTAGATATGGAAGCCCAAGTGCATGAATTTTCGGTCCAGATGGATGAACGGCCAGGTTCCGTCGATCGGCATGGCAGGCGCCAGCTTTACGACGCCCGTCAACATCAACGGAGCGACTTCGCCGGCCGCACGAGCCATGGCTAGAATCAGTCCGGTGAGAATGCCTGGAAGCGCCGTGGGAAGCACGACTTTCCACATCGTTTCCCATTTGGTTGCACCCAACCCGATCGA
>JBBIKN010000072.1:0-17161 GCA_037445435.1 Nitrospira sp.
CCGGCCCGTCGCGCGTTGCACTTTGGCGTCGTGCGGCCCTCGCTGGGGCTGCGCCGCGTCCCTTCCGTGACGGTCTCCGTACCAACGATTCAGCGCATTTGTCGACGCCTGGGCTATGGACCGCTCCGACGTCAGCCACGACGCCGAACTCGGCAGGTGAAACTCTTTGAGCGGGACCGCCCGGGAGAATCTATTCAAAGGGATGTGACAGAGGTGAACGTGGCGGGCCAGAAGGTCTCTCAGGTATACGGCCCTGGATGACGGTACGCGCTAGCGGATTCTACGGCTGTATCCCCGGAAAAACCGCTTCAGCAGCCTCGAATGCGTTCACGCCGTGCGTCGGATGCTGCCCGTTCCCATGCAGAAGCGTCAAATGGATACTGGCACAGAATTCCCCCTCGACGTTGCCTTACCCGTCCAGGCCGCCGGAATCCGAACCCCTTCCATCACGCCCCGACGGCCGCAGCAAAACGGCAAGGTGGAACGCAGTCATCGGATCGATGAGGAAAAGTTTGGGAGCCAGCAGACGTTCACGCCCTGCACGTCCGCATCCACAACCCTCGAAGCGTGGCAGCATCGCTACAATCATGAGCGCTTCTCCATGGCCCTGAACGGACAGACTCCAGCGGAGCAGTTGGCCATGTTCTCTCCCACTATTGCCTCAGCTCCAGTCATCTCCTGCTAGGCTCTGTGGAGAGCCGCTGGAGAAAGATCCACGTTTGGAAGGTACGGCGGGTGGTCGCGAGCACTGCTCCCGAGATTGGCAGAGCCGGTATCCGCTCAAAGTACTCAAGGGGTCAATTCTTGACGGAAGAGAACAGCCCATGCCGCTCGGCCAATTTCTCCACCGCCAATGTCGGCCCAACATCTCCAGACCCCTCCTCGTACCGCTCCACGACCTTCATCGTCCTCTTCTCGGGAACCCGCCGATTCGACGGCTTCCCGCGTCACCGATGGACGAGTCCCTGGTCGCCCTCCGCATTCACCCGCCCAAGGCGGCGCCGGATCTGACGATCCGTCCACCGCAACATCGCTCCGGCCTCCTTCCGTGTGGTCCGCTTCTCCCGCAGCTGGCGGAGCATATGACCTGCCGCCACTCTTTCACACTCATCGTGACCGTATCCTCCCCGACCATCCCCCCTCCTTCTAGGAGCAGGTAGTCGATCAACGAAGAGGACATTGCTATTTGGGTTACAGCGGGCATTATCATGTTGGGATTTCATACGATACGATTGTATCGAGGAGAGCGCGCTTGAACACGACTGGGACGAGAAGTACAGTGTATAGTGAGAGAGAGAAAAAAACGCATAGTTCCTCAGAAAATCCCACTCTCAGTCGGTTCGGGATTTAGTGGAGAGGGGTAGTGCTCATGCGAAAACAATCGGCCTTTGTGTCCAGCGCAGTACTCTGCCTATTTCTGAGCCTGATTCACTCCTCAGTGTACGCATACCGTGAGTATTTCACTCCGGAGCAAAAGGCGCAGCTGGAAAAGATTCAAAGCGTTTTGGTCGACATCATGACCATCACTGATAAGGGCGAAGTGGGCACTCATGGCTTAGCCGACGTCGTCGCTCAACGACTGAATGAAGTCGGTTATAGAGTGGTTCGGGATCCTGCCCAGCCGCATGAAGTCGTCTTTCGAGTGAAATGTGAGCAACGGAAGACCTGGGAAGGCACCACGGCAACGGGGGGCGATGCAGACCTTCCCGATTCGCCATCGCGTCTCTGGAAGGGTCCTGCCTGCCAGTTGACCTACATGCTCGGCGGGATGAAAATCAAATGGCAGAAAGAAGTGCGAACGGAGTTCGAGGACGCCGTAGCTGCGGCACAGGCAGCTCAGGTCGATGATCCTGCCCTGTATGCTATAGCCAAGTTGCAAGAAGCGCTCGAAAAATACGAGTTTCCCCTGCTCCTGGCAGCGGAATGGGGCCATGCCGATCGGCTCCTCAAGTTGCTTGATTCTCCAGAGACCAGCCAAGCACGGAAAATCAAAATCATGTCGCTCCTTGGCGAGATGCAGGCTGACGAAGCGATGCCGAAGTTGAAGGAAGCTCTCAAGGACCGTGATCTTGCCAAGCAAGCACTTGCGGCGATCGGGAACCTCGGCAGAGACGGTATCCCTCTGCTCGTGGATATGATGAATGCTTCACCTCAAGTGGAGATTCAGGCGGCAGCAGCAAAAGCCTTGGGACAGATTGGAGGCATCCATGGCGATGCTTCCGTCGTCCCGCCGCTGCTGGCCAAGCTCCAGGACCCGAAGACGGATTGGACAGTGCTGACGGAGGTCGCTTGGGCGTTGGGCAAGATACCCGACAAACGATCGATCCAGCCGCTCTATGATGTGGATAAGAAGTTACAGGCCATTCGCGACCCCGACAACACGATCCTCAAAAAACTCAAGGAAGCGGTGTTTTGGGCGATCAAGCAATGCGACACATGGGATCAGTACAGCTAAGCTTGCCCGCTCCGATTCCTCGAATAATGGGCCGCGACCTTCATCTGATTGCCGCACATCTGCATGCTGCATCAGTTCCTGGTGTGATTTTTGGTCGTATCGTAACAGTAAAGAATGCAGGCAGGATTTCCGCACCTCTTGATCAAGGTAAAATCTGTCCGGCAGATCAAGTCGCTTGTGGCTTCCGCAAGTGGTGCCAAGATGTTTTGCGTAGGAGATGCCGCAGAGTGGAAGCGTTGCTCGAACCCTCCTTTCGTCCGAACCAGCTGTGGGTAGCCGGGCCGCCGGGACGAGAATTGATTAATCCGGATTCCGCAGTAGAGGCGACCGCCTCAAACGCAGTGTCACAAATGCCTTATGAGTCAATGTCTTCGCCTATCCATTGTGAACTGCGCCGCAGTTGAAGATGGTGAATGGTGTCCTGTGTAGTACGACAAGTCTTTCTTTGGATGTCCCGTAACTTGTGAATGTCCATTCAATTTCAACTGCGGAATCCGGGATAATCGGTTGCTCAATGTCCTTCTCGTGTGAATGCGGCGTGTTGGATGGCCTCTGCTCGACTGCCAGGTTCAGGTTGGCTGTGCTGCTGTCCAAGATCACGTCGCAAAGAGCATTGCTTGTGTAGGACCGGGCGCCCGCAGGGGTCGCTCAAAGGGCGCATCCAACGACGCCCACAGGACCCGATAGGTCAACAGGTGAAGCGAAGCAAGGCCGCGAGGTTGGAAGAGGCTCCACGGCCAGGTGGATTTCAGCTGCAGGAACTTCAGGAGCAACATCGCGATCAGCGCAATTCAGATCTGGACCTGCACGGCGTGCTCACTGGTGCCCACAAATGTTTTGATCGTGAGGTGTTGCTTCAAGGCCTTGGAAAGCAACTCAAGCTGCCACCGCTCCTTATAGATGGCGGCAATCGTACTGGCGGCCAGGTGCATGAGATTGGTCAGGAAGGTGAGGGGCCGTTGCTGTGTCTCGTCCCAGATCGTCACCTGCCGCAGGGGGACGGGACACCGGTCGGCGGCATGCAGGCCGGTCAGGCGAATCACCTCATCAACGAGCACGGAGCTGTGGGTGGGTACGGGGCGTCGGTCCAGGACGTGATACCGCATATTGGTACGCGGGCGCGTAACCACCCACACCCTCGTTGTGGTCCACCGAATGATAGAGGGCATCGTCCAGGTAGCCGCGATCCATCGGGACGATGGTGCCCGGCGCAAAGGTGAGCCGCTGCGCCACGCGGACATCTGTCTGGCGTCGCCGTCGGTGACGAGCGCCCAACAGGGCAAACAGCCTTGCTGATCCAGTTGGAGATGGAGCTTGATGGCCCCCTTGGTCCGGACGAACCAGGCCCAATCGAACACCGTCGCACACAGCTCGATGAGCGTCGTATCCAGGGTCTGCAGCAGATGCTTGAACCGGACACGCCGTCGTTTCAGGGACGCCACCGCCTGACACTGGGTGAGCACCTGGTAGAAGAGGGTCTCGTACAACCGCCACGGCCGATGGGCATTGGCGTATGCGAGCGTCGAGCGAGTCGGTGTCCGCCGCACGCCGAGGTGAACCAGCTTGCCGAGGGCGGTGGCCAAGTCGCCGCAGATCTCGCGGAGCGAGTGCGCGTTGCGCATCTGACAAAACAGCATCGTGACGAAAAGCTCCCAGTAGCTGAACCCCTTGGTTGCTTGCTCAGCGGCATGCTGCCGGACGGCGCGCGCGAAGTCCGTGCGATCGATCAGGGCCAGGATTTGCGCAAAGCAACTGGCTACGGCTACCATAGAGACCCCTCCAGCTTGTGGGGGGGGCAGGGCGCGGGTACACCGTCGACGGGTGTTGGTGAACAGCCCTTCCTACTCACCACAAACGGGAGGCATTTTAAGAACGTATTTTGCTGTTTGTCAGATAAGGTCCGGAAAGTCCGAGATAATCCCGTCCACACCGAGCATTTTCATCCGTTCGATCTCGGCAGGCGTATTCGCGGTATAGGTAAAAACAAGGAGCTCTCGCGTATGGAGAGCCGTCACGAGAGAGGTTGTTACTGTATCGATGCATAAGCCCACATGAGTTGCTTGCAGCTTCATGGCTGTGGCGCCGGGGTTCGTGGGCAGCCGTTTAAAGAGAATCATAGTCTGCGCGTTGGGATCGGCCCGTCGGACATGTTGAAGCTCTTCCTGTAGAAACGAGGCATAGATCACCGATCGATTAAAACTGCTGGCACGGACGACTGCACAGACATTGTTGGCTAACCCCCCGGTTTTCAGCTCCAGAATCAAGCCGATTCGACCGTTCGCAGCTTTGAGCACGTCGCCTAAAGTCGGAGGGCTCTGGCCGCCTCCAGCATCCAGTCTTCGAATATCTGGAAGAGTGAGCGCAGAAACACGCCCGCGACCGTTCGTCGTGCGGTTGACCCGCTCATCATGCATGAGGACCAGCTCGTCGTCGGACGTTCGCCGGATATCCACTTCAGTGAAGGCGCATCCGAGGGCGATCGCTTGCTCAATGGATGCCAAGGTATTTTCCGGTGCGTACCCACAGGCTCCGCGATGCCCGATGCGAAGGACCTTTCGAGTGGGGCTTTCATTTAGCATTGGCTCTGTCCTACCATACCGCGGTGGCTGAAAAGAAATCGAAAAGAGCTCCGCTACCCAAAGGAGCGCGACGGCGTCGCAAACCGACCGGTTCATCCATCGGATTGGAAGCCGGGGAGCTCCAAGCGGCAGCCCCGCCAGGTGCCGCGGCCGAGTTACATCAGCTGATCGAGACGGATGGAGGAAAAGTCCTCTCCATCTATCGCGAACCCTACGGCGGACATTGGTTGGTCCTTGCTGCTTTGCCGATCGAACTCGTCGAGCCGACACCGTATCAGCGAAATCTTTCCGATACGCATGTCAGAAAGCTGGAAACGGTGATTGGGAAAATCGGCCGCTTTCTCGATCCGATCATCGCCGTGCGAGCGCCGAAGCCAGACCACGCGGCCAAGTATTGGACACCGAACGGAAACCATCGTCTCTCGGCCATGCGAACGCTCGGAGCGAAGAGCATCATCGCAATCGTGGTTCCGGAAGCTGCTGCCGCCTATCAAATTCTGGCGCTGAATACGGAGAAAGCACACAACCTTCGTGAGAAGGCGTTGGAAGTGATCCGCATGTATCGGGAGCTGGCACAACTCGATCACGCTACGGAAGAAACCTATGCCTTGGAATTCGAAGAAGCGGCGTTGATCACGCTAGGGCTCTGTTATGAAGAACGGCCTCGGTTCAGCGGTGGCGCCTACCACCCGGTGCTGAAACGAGTGGACGAATTTCTACAGAAACCGCTGCAGGCCGCTTTGAGCCTTCGTCGGCAGCGCGCCAAGACCGTACTGGCGCTGGACGATCTCATCGTCAAACAAGTCGAAGCCCTCAAAGCCAAGGGGTTGACCAGTCCCTATCTCAAGAGCTTCGTCGTGGCTCGTGTGAATCCCCTTCGCTTTCGCCCGAAAGATGCGCCTCCCTTGTCGTTCGATGACGCGTTTGATCGCATGATGCAGGCGGCGCAGAAGTTCAATCCGGACAAGGTCAAGCTGGATGATCTGGCCAAATCCGGCGGAGCGCCGGACGAGCCTGAGTAATCAGTCATCTCACGATCCTTCAGCTTGTTTCTCGACTGAGCGCCCCTTTACAATGTTTCTTTTTCGCAAGGAGGAGGACATTATGGGTCTGGCTGACAATAAATGCATTCCCTGTCGTGGCGGGGTGCCGCCGGTGCCGAATGATCGTGCTCAGGCATTGTTGAAGGAACTGGGCAGAGGCTGGGCGCTCAATGGTCAAGGTCATCTGGAACGGTTATATACATTTCCTGATTTTGCTCAGGCTCTGGCCTTTGTGAACAAGGTCGGCGCGGTCGCAGAGGCAGAGGGCCATCATCCGGATCTTTATCTCGCATGGGGGAAGTGCAAAGTCGAAATCTGGACACATAAGATCAACGGGTTGACCGAAAGCGATTTCTATCTGGCGGCCAAGGCTGATCGGGAATTTGAACCCTTTCGGGCTGCTGCAAGCTAGTGTCCCACATATTCCTACAATACCCGTTCGCCCTGAGCTAGTCGAAGGGTTCATGATTTCGTATCGTTCCGTTCATGGTTCGACAGGCTCACCACGAACGGAAACTGTGACGAGCAACAGTAGCTCCGGGTTTGCTGTTCGCGAGTTGATTCCGATTTAGATCCTGTCATGAGCATACGAGGCGGCAGATGAGTGACCAGGCACAAGTGGCGCTCGTCAACATGCCGTTCAGCTACGCCAAGTACCCCTCGATTCAACTTGGCACACTTTCCGCACTCCTGAAATCCCATGGAATCCCTGTCGATTGCCACCATTTGAATGTCCTGTTCGCCCACTTGATCGGCGTCGAGTTGCATGAGTCAATCTGTGAGAAACGAGCTCTGTTCGGTGAGTGGCTTTTCTCCCTTATCCTATTTCGAGACAATCCGAAATGGGCCGAGTACCCACGAATATTCAAGCCGGTCTTTGAACAGGTGACGCAAGAGAGTGGGAAGCCGATCGGTTACTTCGAGGAGATGGCGACCCGCATCGCTCCCCAGTTTCTTACCTGGGCCCTCACCGCCATCAATTGGGGACAGTACAAGCTGATCGGGTTTACCTCGACGTTCGACCAGAACGTCGCGAGTCTGACCATGGCTAAACTCATCAAGGATCTGTACCCGGATGTAACAATCGTCTTTGGCGGGGCCAACTTCGACGGTGAAATGGGGCTTGAACATCTGAGGGCTTTTCCCTTTATCGATTACGTCGTGATCGGGGAAGGCGAACAAACCTTTCTCCCGTTAGTCCGTCAGATTCTGGAAGGCAACACAGAGCGCGCTCGTGAGGGGGTGGCGTACCGCCAGGGCGGCCAGATCCGGTTCACACCGAATGCGTCGCTCTTTTCCGATTTTGCGAAGACCGGCCCTCCGGATTATGACGACTACTACCAGCTGCTTGCGGAACTCGGTCAGACAACACAAGGGCTGGATCGCATCTTGTTGTATGAGGGCTCTCGCGGCTGCTGGTGGGGGGAGAAACATCATTGTACGTTTTGTGGCCTCAACGCGCAGAGCATGAAGTTCCGGGCAAAGGCGCCACAACAAGTCATGCAGGAGATCGCGACGCTCTCCCATCGCTATGACGCCGTCAGGTTTCGTCTCGTCGATAACATCATCGACATGACCTATATCGACGACCTCTTCGGTAAGCTGGCGGCGGACCATTGTGACCTGGACATCTTTATCGAAACCAAGAGCAATCTGCAGAAGCGTCAAATCAAGACTCTGGCAGCCGGCGGGGTGAGATGCATGCAGCCGGGGCTGGAAAGCCTGAGCCACAATCAGTTGCTTGCGATGGACAAGGGCGCCACGCCGATGCAGAACATCGTCTGCCTCAAGTGGAGTTTGTACTATCACATCACGGTGCTGTGGAATATCTTGCTGGGGTTTCCTGGCGAGACCAACGAGGATTACCAGAGGCAGCTTGCGCTGATCCCATCAATTCTTCACCTCCAGCCACCCGAAGCCACTGGTAAGTTTTGGCTACAGCGCTTCAGCCCCTACTTCACCAGGCCGCACGAGTACGGCATCCGCATCACGGGACCAGGAATGGCCTACGAATATGTCTACGACGCGCGGCAGGTTGATCTTAAGAAGATTGCGTATGACTTTGAGTACGAACTCGACAACTGGCCAGTCGATTCCCATCTGTATCAGGAGCTGGTCGCCGCGATCGAAAACTGGCAGCGGATGCATCGGGGCGATCGACCATTTCTGTATTACTCGAAGGCACCGAACTACGTTACCGTCTATGACGGCCGCAATACGAAGGCACCGACTCGCCGTCGGTATGACGGCTTATCCGCGTTGGTCATCGAGATCTGCAATGAGTCGGCGAAGAGTGTCGAGCAGATCCGAGCAGCAGTGGCAGGAGAAAGCAATTGCAACGACACAACCTTGCTACCAATCCTCAACGACCTCGCGACACAACGTGTTTTGTACGAGGAGCGCGGCAAGTACTTCACACTGGCCATTCCAGAAAATCTGTATCTCTGATCTACACGGCGGAGCTACATCGATAGTTTCTCGACCACGTTTCGCATCTGCACGCCATGAACGAGCGAGGCCCCGCCGCGGATGGCGCAAGCGACGTGGACCGCTTCAGTCATCTCTTCCACATTCGATCCTTTCTCCAGCGACGCTTGTGTATACGCATCGATGCAGTAGGGACATTGCACAGTGTGGGCGACGGCGAGGGCGATGAGCGCCTTCTCTCGTTCAGTCAACGCCCCTTCGGCAAAAACCGCGTCATAGTAACCCTTGAACTTCTCCCACAAAGCGTTGTTGCCTTTCGCCATATCTGAAAACTTTTCCAGGTCGTGGGAGTGGTAATACGAGTCCATAGGAACCTCCTATCTCAATTCGTTGGTGAGAAGAAAAGAAAGAAGAACCGGTGGAGTGCTCAGGCATTGCCCGGAGGCATCGGGTCGGCCACAGCCAAGGCTTTGGAAAAGCGATCACCGACGATATCGGTGGCCTTTGTCATGAGGTCCTTCACTTCTTGCCATTCATTGGGCAGCAGATCCTGCTTCAACTGAGGATGGATCGCCCATTGGGCCTCAACTTGTGTTCCCTTGCGGGTGACCAGTACGCGCAGCAATTCCACATCCCAGGTCTGGTCGGCAGGATTGTCGGTGGACGTCGACTTGTTCGGTTGCTCAGGAGGCATCGCCCGCGCCATATGTCGCCTCATTCTAAATCGCTCATGCAAGATCCTGTTACTGTATTCGGGAGCATTGAGTATATCAAGGGGGCTCTTGATTGAGGACGCTGAGCATCGCCTCGTGGATCCGTCCATTGCTGGCCACGAGTTCCTGCCCATAAATTGATAGATCTTTCCCGCGGAAATCAGTCAGCCGCCCGCCAGCCTCTCGCACGATCACGGAGCCGGCTGCCATATCCCAGGGATTGAGCTGCACTTCCCAGAACCCATCGAAGCGTCCTGCCGCCACATAACAGAGATCCAATGCGGCGGATCCCGTCCTCCTGAGGCCTTGGGCCTTGAGGGCAAATTTGACGAAATGATCGAGATTGTTTCGCGGCGTTTCTCTGATGTCATAGGCAAAGCCCGTCACCAACAGGCTGACGTCAAGCGCCATGGTGTTGGACACATGAAGAGGGCGACCGTTCAGCTGCGCGCCGCGATGTTCAATGGCCGTAAACAGTTCCTT
This sequence comes from Nitrospira sp., assembly GCA_037445435.1. GTDB lineage: Bacteria > Nitrospirota > Nitrospiria > Nitrospirales > Nitrospiraceae > Nitrospira_D. The sequence goes on from JBBIKN010000072.1 coordinate 9,701, forward strand.
CCGTGAGGGGTCGAAGACTGCGCCAAGCACACAGCGCCCCTGGTACTCAAGGCCGATGGAGACACAGTAGGCTGGATAGCCATGCGCAAAATTGGTTGTTCCGTCCAGTGGATCGATGATCCACAGATAGGGCGACTGTTCCTCTTCGAGGCGACCTCGCTCCTCGGCCAAGAATCGATGGGTGGGAAAATGAGCCTTGATACGGTCGATGACACACTGTTCGGCAGCACGGTCTGCGTCGGTGACTAAATTAATTGGATTCTTGTACTCGATGTGGAAACCGGCTTCTGCGTATTTAAGCAGCAGGGCGCCGGCTTCTTGGCTGGCGGCGACCGCCGCTTCGAGGAGGGCGTCCGGTGAGAATGGTGCATGAGAAATCGGCACACCGGATTGTAGCACGATCGAACTATCAAATCGGGTAAATTTGGGCGAGCTATACCTGTACAAGGCTTATCAACATGGCCTAGAGAAGAATTACTTGCGTGCAATATGACGATCATTGTCGACAATGTATGATTAGACGAATGATCCTTGACAGAATGTGCAAGCAATGCTATAAAGCAAGCATGCTTGATATGAGGAGCGTGTGGAGGAGTTAACAGACATTCTCGTTGGTCTGGAGCAACGGATCAACGCATACAAAAGCCGGTTCCAGGAGCTGGAGAAGAAGCGCCGGCGACTTGATGACGAGATCGCCACCATTAAGAAATACCTTGAGCTTGCTGAAACCCTCTACCGTGTCGAGGCTGACAAGGCTAAGCTCGCCAGTCTCTCCAATCAAATCATCACAACGGACGATTCCAAGGGTATTCGGCCTGCACCGGTGATGGACGTCACCGATCAATCTCGCGAAATTTTACTTGGACGGAGTAAGTATGTTGGGAAAAGTGTCCCGCAAGCTGCCTATGAAATACTCCGGGAATCCAATCGGGCGATGCATGCCAAAGAGCTTGTGCAGCGCTTAATCGAGGGTGGATTGCAGATTAAAGGGAAAACACCGCTCACGTCGATTGCGACGTCGCTCAAGCGTGACAAGCGGTTCAGAAAGGTCGGTCCCAACACGTTCGAGGCCTTGGACGACATGCTGATTCAAGCTGTGTAAGTCAATGAGGTTATGGACATAACGTGCCAATGCGAAGGGGGGTGAGGCTCTTGGCGACAAAGAAGGCAGCGAAGAAGAAGAAGAAGTAATCCCCGCCGTGAAGTGATACGCCGGGGGTGAGGCTACTTACTCCCGGCGTATCATAGCTCTGACGTTCTAGAACGAGAAGATTCTCCTGCCACAAAGAACGGCAATCAACCGGATATTGAGAGTCTCTTTGGACTAAGAGGCTTGAAGTGCAACGGCCGGCTGTAGGTGAAACGCGTGTACGGCCGATCGCTTCTCTTCTCCGGAGGGCTCCGCATTTAGAAGTATCCACTTCTCCGGATGTGTCAGGATTTGCTGGACCAACCGAGTGTGGAGTGCATGCCCTGATCGGTCTGCGACCACATGACCGATAAAGGGCATCCCAAGAAGAGAAAAATCACCGATCAGATCGAGGATCTTGTGGCGGACAAACTCATCGCCGAATCGAAGGCCGGATTCATTGACGACTCCGTCGTCAGACAACACGATGGTGTTATCCAGGGTTCCGCCTTTTCCGAGCCCCCGGGCCCACAATGCTTGAACTTCGTATAGAAACCCAAATGTCCTCGCCTCAGCGATCTCGTTCTCAAACGCGCTGACGGAGCAATCATACGCATAGGTCTGTGTCTTGATCAGTGGATGCTCATAATGAATGGAGTAGGTGATCCTCGGAGTGGAGGAGGGTTCTATCCGAACACGCTTTGATCCCTCGGTCACTTCAATCGGGGCCATAATTTTAAGGAACGGCTGCTTTCGCTCTTGCGAAACGATGCCCACGGATTGAATCAGTCGGACAAACGGCGCGGCGCTTCCATCCATGACCGGAACTTCGCTTGCCGATACTTCGATAAAAACGTTGTCGATGTGAAGGCCGGACAATGCCGAGAGCAGATGCTCAATAGTCTGGACCTGAAACCCATTACCGCTGATGGCCGTGCATAATTCGGTCGGAACCCGGTGCTCAATAGAGGCGGACAGATACGTATCAACGCCTGCTTTACGGTTGACAAAAACCACTCCGGTATCAGGAGGGGCGGGCCGCAGCGTAATCGATGCCGACTGGCCGGAATGAAGTCCCACGCCAGAACAGGTCACTGCTGATGCTAAAGTTTGTTGATTGCGCACAAGTCCTCCCTCCTACAGACAAATGCTTAAACACAGTCATCCGTTAAAAATGTCAAGCAATTCGTGTGCCTAAACAATATAATGATAAGTATTGGTTTTTAAATGATAATATTTCAATCATTCAAAAATATGACTGTATCTTAAAAAACACAACTGTGTTTTTCAAGAATGGTGCAGCAAGAAAACTGAGATTTCCGTGAGTCGAGCCATGGGGAGCAAGCTGGCGTCACTTGGGTCAACAGTCGCCACAAAGCAGGATTTTTCTGAAAGACAAGCTTCTTGAAGTTTCTGTTTTCTCGTTCCGCCAATCGGACCTCTCGCGATTGCGGACGAACTGCCAGTGATAGGACGAAAGAATCCCTTGTGCTCTGACAACTATAACGAGAAGTTCTCCATTCAAAGTCTGGATAAACGAGATTTGAAAGTTGGGCGGGACAAAGCCCTAGGGTCTGTGACGGCGAACCATTCGAAAAAAATGAGAAAAAAGGTGACAAACCGAGGCGCTAGGGTACTCTCACAAAAAGATGTCCCCCAACCGCGGCTGATTACTGTGCGGTCGGTAACAGAGCTGCATCTGAAGCCCGGAGAATGGTCCGGTCCAACGGCAGATGAGCAACCTCGCGAACAACAGAAACTCCTTCACTGAACGAAGACGCACTCTTGTCCATTCATTACTGGTGTTGCTAACCATGACCGCAGTCAGTGGTGAGCACGGATGTGCCGTTAAGCCTGTACCGCTAACGGCAGATGAAGTCGAGTCACGAGTAAGAAAAGACCGAGCTGCAATGACGAAGGAGCAAGAGCCGCTCCATGGACCAGTGGATCTCTACGAGGCCATGGCCAGGGCGCTGAAATACAACCTGGAAGCACGTGTCGAGCTGATGCATAAGATGTTGGCGCAGACGCAGCTCGACCTTTCGCATTATGCGATGTTGCCCCGTCTGGCTGCCAATGCAGGATTCGACGGTCGGAATAATTTCCCTGGCGGGGTCGCTCAATCCTTGCTCACCGGTCGGCAGCTGCTTGAGCCCTTTACCTCTGCTGAACGAAACATTTTTTCAGCGGACCTCTCACTGAGTTGGAATGTGTTGGATTTCGGTCTCTCATATATCCGGGCGAAGCAAGCGGCCGACGATGTATTGATCGCGGACGAAGAGCGACGACGTGTGGCCAATCGGGTGATGCAGGATGTGCGCATCGCCTATTGGCGGGCGGTCAGCGCAGAGCGGATTCTTCCATCCCTCAAACTGCTGGATGACTGGGTGAACAACGCTCTGAATAAAGCACAAGCCGTCCAAGATGAACGGCTTCATACGCCGCTGGTTCCCTTGCAATACAAGCTCGATCTGCTCAACACCCAGCGATACATTCAACAGCTCTTTCGAGAGTTGAATACCGCGAAGCTTCAATTGGCGGCATTGATCAACCTGCCACCGGGACAAGAGAACGATCTCGCCCTGCTGGTTCCGGAGCGAGAGGCCGGAGCGTTGGAGCTTCCTCCCGATATAGCCGTGCTCGAAGAGCGAGCGCTCCTGGCGCGTCCAGAACTACGGATGATCGATTATCGGCGTCGCATCAATGCGCAGGAAGCCAAGGCTGCCATCCTTGAAATGTTGCCGAGCCTGAATCTTCAAGTCGGCGGGAACTACAGCAGTAACACCTTTCTCTTCAATAACCACTGGGCGGCCTATGCGGCCAGGACGAGTTGGAATTTACTCAATCTCCTCCGCTATCCGGCTCGCGCCAAGACCATTGAAGCACAAGACAAGGTGCTCCACACCCAGAACCTTGCCCTCACGATGGCTGTCATGTCACAGGTCCATGTCAGTGTGGCGCAGATCGCTCATGCCAAGAAGGAGGTATCAACGGCCGCACTTTATTACGACACGCAATCACAAATTGCTGAACAAACACGCCTGGGCTGGCGCACCGCGAAGCTCGGCGAGCAGGCTGTGTTGCGTGAACGTGTCGCTCAAGTGGCCGCGCAGCTCCGTTACGACGCCGTGGAAGCCGAGGCGCAAACGGCGTGGGCGGCTTTGCTGGCTGCAGTCGGAGAAGATGTGCTCCCGAATGATCTGACGCACGAGCAGTCGCTGTCGGACCTGGCCCTGCAGCTTCGGGCACGATGGACAAAAAGCAAGGAGTTGTTCAAGTGATCTCGAACGGCGGTACATCGTTCGTGGCCTCCATAGTGACGGTGGGGCTTTGGACCTCGCTCTTACCGGCGTTCGCAGGGAACAAACCTGATTCGAAGCCGGTCAGTACCACCGCCGAGCTGAGTACCATCCGCGGAGTCGTGAAGCCGACCGCGCAAGCGACTCTGGCCAGTCAAGTTCAAGGCCGCATCAGCCGGCTTCCCTATAAGGAAGGACAACGGTTTAAAAAAGGGGCGCTGTTGGTTGCGCTCGATTGTTCAAAATATGAAGCAGAACTGGCCAGCGCGCAGGCGGAGTATCGCGGAAAGACCAAGACCTATGAGAACAACCTGAGCCTCTCCAAACACCAGGCCGTGGGGCAGCTTGAACTTGAAGTCTCCCAGGCCGAAGCTGAAAAAGCATCCGCCGCCGTGAGGGCCGCGCAAGTCAATGTCAACGGTTGCACCGTGCTGGCTCCCTTTCCCGGACGCGTCGTCAAAACACTCGTCAACGAACATGAGAACGTGTTCCCCAATGATCAACTCATCAGTCTGTTGGATGATAGTCAACTTGAGATCGAGCTGATTGTTCCATCAAAGTCACTGGTGTGGCTGAAAGTCGGTCTGCCATTTGAATACTCGATAGATGAGACGGGCCTCCGGTATCCCGCGTTGGTTCAAGATATCGGGGCGAATGTCGATCCGGCCAGCCAGACGGTGAAGGTCAAAGGTCAGTTTCGCGACAAGCCGGAGAAGATCCTTGCCGGCATGAGCGGTACCGCTGCATTTGCCGAAGTCTCCCCGTAAGCACGCCGACATGGTGTCAGCAGAAGCCATACCCCGAACCGCGCTCCCGAAAAATACTTCATTCGCCACGCTTCTCCAGTTGGAGGGGATGGTTCGTGCCGCCCGGAACCGGCAAGAACTGCAATTTCTGTTCGTCAATGAAACGCATCGACTCGTTTCCTATCGACAAGCGATCTTGCTGATCCCGCCGACTCCAGCTTCTCAACAGTATGAGGTGCGAGCAGTGTCCAGTGTGCCGGTCGTGGACCGTGCAACGCCTCTGCTCCAGTGGATCGAACGATTGATTCGGGACCTGCGCAACGGGTCGACGAGCCAGGACATTCGTCTCGTCACAGAAGCAGAATGCCCGGCCGAACTCAAACCAGAGTGGTTCGAATTCACCGCTGGCCACGGCCTCTGGTGTCCACTCAAACACCCGGACGAACAGGTCGTCGGCGGCATCTGGCTGACGAGGGACCAGCCATGGCCGAATCACGAAGTGACGGTGCTGCAACGGCTCAGTGAGGCCTATGCCTATGCCTGGCGTGCCGTCGGTCCATCCAAAGGTCGCGGATGGCGATGGGGGTTGAGCCGGACCACGACGTGGCTTCTCGCAGCAACGATGCTAGGCGCACTGGCCATCCCGGTGCCGATGTCGACATTGGCTCCGGCAAAGATTGTGGCGAAGGATCCGGCCATTGTGAGCGCTCCGATCGATGGCGTCATCGCCGACATCCTCGTTCCGCCCAACTCTGCCGTGTCCAGAGGCGACCTGTTGTTTCGGTACGAGGACACGACCTTCAGGAGTGAGTATGAGGTCGCCGAGCGGAATCTGGATGTAGCCATGGCACAGTATCGGCGTGCGGCGCAGGGGTCGTTCGTGGAATCCAAGCAAAAAGCCGATGTGCCGTTACTCAAAGCCGAAGTTGAGTTGCGGGAGACAGAACGGAACTATGCCTACGAGCGTTTGGCCAAGGTCGAGGTGAAGGCGGACCGGGCCGGACTCGTCCTTTACACGGACAAGTCCGATTGGATCGGAAAGCCGGTGGTGGTCGGTCAGCGGATCATGGAACTGGCGGATCCGCAGCAGCTGGAGGTGCGGATCGACCTGCCGGTGGAAGACGCCATCACCCTGCGAGAAGGCGCGCCGGTGTCGTTGTTTCTGAATGCCAATCCGTTTTCCAGCGTGCCGGCGACGGTGAAGCATGCGAGCTACCATGCCGAAGTCCTCCCGAACAATACGTTGGCCTACCGCGTGACGGCACAGCTTGGGCAAGAGGCATCGGAATTCCGCATCGGGTGGCAGGGAACCGCAAAAATCTACGGACAACAAGTCACGCTGTTTACGTATCTGTTCCGTCGTCCGATTTCCGCCATCAGGCCCTGGATTGGTCGATGAGGCAGACCCACGATCAGCCCAACGTCACCCTCCCTCCATTACGAGAGGATCTCCAACTGATTCCCGGCGCGCCGAACGTCGATGGGTCACCGACGTGGGTCCTCGTCGATCCGATCCGCGGCAAATATTTTCAGATCGGGTGGGCCGCCTACCAGATGCTGTTCCGTTGGACCGACCGGTCTGCCGAGACGGTTCTGTCGCAGATTCATGCCGAGACGACCTGTCGTGTCACACTGAAAGACATCGAAGAGTTTGTGAGATTCTTGCAGAGAAACTATCTCCTGCGAGAACTATCGGAGGGAGGCTACCGAGCTTATGCGACTCACGCAGAGGCGACCAGGCCACCGTGGCTGCTGTGGCTGATCCATCACTACCTGTTTTTCCAGGTTCCGTTGGTCAGGCCCGATCGATTCCTTCGTGCCACCCTTCCCTTCGTCGAATGGCTCCTCGCACCAGTTACAGCCTGGATCATTGGGTTGATTGGGCTGACCGGGGTCTATCTCACTTCGCGACAGTGGGACAGCTTTGCGGCTACGATGCTGCATTTTTTTACGCCACAAGGGTTTGCGCTGTCTGTGCTCTGTTTGGTCATCGTCAAGGTGTTGCATGAGCTTGGCCATGCCTATACCGCGACGCGCTACGGATGTCGGGTGCCCACGATGGGGGTGGCCCTGGTCGTCATGGTGCCGATGCTCTACTCGGACACCTCCGATGCCTGGAAGCTGACCTCTCGTCGCCAGCGGGCTGCCATCGGGGCCGCCGGCATGATCGTTGAGCTATCCGTAGCGGCATTGGCGATTCTCACATGGAACTTTCTGGACGACGGGGTGGCGAGAAGCCTGGCGTTTATCATGGCGACGACGAGTCTGGCCCTGGGGGCCGGCATCA
>JBBIKN010000073.1:0-17121 GCA_037445435.1 Nitrospira sp.
CCTTGGCTATGATTCTGGCTTGCTCAGATCAATGTCGGACAGGCTCCTAGCCAACCGCGCGTTCACCATGAAATCGCTGAGCGATGCCATAATGCTGCGTAACCATCTCATCGCGAATCTTCGCGAATCTTGAAGAGGCCGACTTTGCCTGTGGCTCGTCCCAGCGCACGGGCTTACTGAATTTCGTCGTGGCTGGCGGCGGCTTCGCCGGCGTCGAAACCATCGCCGCTATGAACGACTTCCTCCGAGAGGCGATCCGTTTTTTCCCTCATCTTCGGGAGGATATGCTGAGAATTATCCTGGTCAGCTCGGGGCCGGTCATCTTGCCGGAGCTGGGAGAAAAGCTCGGAATCTATGCGCAGCGCAAACTGGCGGAGCAGAAAGTGGACATTCGGGCGAACTGTAAAGTGACGGTCGTGACCGACCACGACGTCACGCTCAGCGATGGGACCACGGTGGCGACCAATACGCTGGTCTGGACCGCCGGCATCAGCCCTCACCCGCTTCTAGACACCTTGCCGTGCCCGAAAGCGAAAGGCCGGGTCCTTGTCAATGAGTACCTGGAGGTGCCCGAGTGGCCGGGCGTCTGGGCCCTGGGCGATTGCGCTCTGGTACCTAATCGCAGGACTGGCGAATTCCATCCTCCAACCGCGCAACATGCGCTTCGAGAAGGGCGGGTAGCTGCCCAGAATATCCTAGCCACTGTGCGAGGTGACCGGATGAAACCCTTCCTCTATTCGACGCTCGGGCTCATGGCTCCCATCGGGAAACGGACCGGCGTCGCCAACATCCTCGGCGTGAACTTTTCAGGCTTCTTTGCCTGGTGGTTGTGGCGGACGATCTACTTGCTGAAACTGCCTCGCTTTGAGAAGAAAGTCCTAGTGGCCTTGGACTGGACCCTTGATGTGCTGTTTTCGAAGGATCTGGTCCACTTCCGCACGACGCGCTCCCGTACCCCACCGCCGACTGAAGAAGAATCGGAAGGGATGCCAGTCCAGGTTAGTCAGCGCTGAGCTCGTGTCAGTGAGATAAGCGACTACACCATCGAGCGATCGGGGCATCGCGGCGGCCTTCTAAGCCACCTTCTTTCCGTCGAGCACTTCGCGAACTTTTTGGGTCAATACATTCGGGGTGAAGGGTTTCTGGAGAAAGACCGTATCCCGTTTGACCCCACCCTGCTCGAACACCGGATGATCGGGGTAGCCGGACATATATAAAACCTTGATCTCAGGCCGCACAACCGTCAGTTTTTCGGCGACTTCCGGCCCGCTCATCTGCGGCATCGCGACGTCAGTGAGCAACAAATGGATCGGACCCAGATGTTTCGCGCCCGTGAGAAGCGCTTCGATGCCGTGACGGGCAACCAACACCTCGTATCCACTGAGGCGAAGGGCTTCTTGCACAAGTCCGCGGACCGATGGGTCGTCCTCGACCACGAGGATCGTTTCTCGACCGATCGCCTTGTCAATCGTTCCGTTGGTAATCGGTGCGGCTTGTGTGGTCTCATCCACTTTCGGGAAAAAGATCTTGCACGTAGTACCTTGTCCTTGCTTGCTTTCGATCCCGATCATGCCGCCGCTTTGCTTCACAATGCCATACACAGTGGACAATCCAAGGCCTGTCCCTTTCCCTTTTTCCTTGGTGGTAAAAAATGGCTCAAATAAATGGGATTGAGTCTCTTCGCTCATCCCATCTCCCGTGTCCTTGATGGCCAAGAGGACATAGGATCCCTCTTCAAGCATCATGGTTTCACGCCGCGGGCCTTTTCCGATAGTGACATTCCTGGTTTCAATGGTCAGCTTACCTCCCGTCGGCATGGCATCTCGAGCGTTCACGGCCAGATTCATGATCACTTGCTCGATCTGCCCCGGATCGGCCTTGATCGATCCCAACTGTGGCTCGAGGTCGGCACAGAGTTCAATGATGTCCTCGCCCAGCAGCCGCCGCAGCATCCCGTCCATGTTCATGACGATCGCGTTTAGATCCACGATCTTGGCCGCTACAAATTGTCGCCGGCTGAATGCCAGCAATTGGCTGGTCAGACCGGCGGCACGATCAGCGGCCTTCTTGACTTCTTCCATCTCACGCCGCGCGGGATCCGCCGGAGCCAAGCGACTCAAAATCAACTCACTGTATCCGCGAATCACCGTCAGGAGATTGTTAAAATCATGGGCGACACCGCCGGCGAGTCGTCCCACGGCCTCCATCTTCTGTGCTTGACGCAGTTGCGCCTCCGTCAGGCGCAGCGCCTCTTCGGCTCTCGTGCGCTCACCGAATTGCCCGATTTTCAGGCCGACATCGGTGATCATGCTCAGCAACTCGCTATCCGGCTCGCGCACCTGATGGCTGAAGAATTCAATGACGCCCTCGACCTCACCGCCGATACGAATCGGAAACCCGAAGGCTCCATGAAGCCCGGTTTTAGCAGCCAAATCCGCTCGAATAAAAGTGGGATCCAGCGTCACGTCTCTGACCCACACCGGTCGCCCGCTCTCCCAAATTTGACCCGGCAATCCCATCCCGGGCCTGAACGTTTGATGCTGCATCTGTGCAATGAACTCATCGACAGCAAGCGTTGCAACCCGCCAGTAATCGACGCATCGCAACGTTCCCGACGGTTTATCCAGCCTCCAAAATACCCCCAGGTCCCATTCGAGGCTCTCGCCGACCGCCTGAATGATTTTCGGCACCGCCTCTTCGAGTCTCACGGCTTCCGACAGGACACGCGTCACCGCATATTGGGACGCCAGCCGCCGTTCGGCCCGACGACGATCCGTGATGTCGCGCACAAACGCGCTGAAGATATAGGCTTCACCGACACGTGCCGGTGAGACGGCGAGCTCCACTGGAAACTCGTAGCCTTCCTTGTGCCGAGCCGCGATCTCGATCCGACGATTCAGCACCGGGCCGACTCCGGTCTTGAGATACTCCCGAATCCCCTGCGCGTGCGCCTCCCGATCCCGCTCGGGAATGATGGTGTCCGAGAGCAATCTCCCCATCGCCTCTTCGCGGGTCCACCCGAAGATGGCCGTCGCTTGGGCATTCCATTCGGTCACGATTCCGGCCGCATCGATGGTGATGACTCCGTCGAGCGCCGTATCGACAATGGCTCGATTGCGCTCCTGACTTTGCAGTAAGGCCGCCTCAGCAGCCCGCGCCCAGGCACTTTCCTGTTGGGCTTGCCGATATTCCGCTCGCAATCGAGTCGTCGACCACAACAGCAACATCAACAGCGGGAGCCAAACCGCAGCCACGATGCTACGTTCAACATGGCCGAGGAGGAAGGTTCCCACGCCCAGGGTAAACAGCGTGATCAAGACCATCACGAACGTCAACCACTCATATCGGCGAGCCGTTGAAGCGGTTCGCTCTTCCGGCTGAGTCATGAGGCCATCCTTGTGATCACCCAGGTGTGGAGAACGGCGGATGGGCGATAGGCCGACTTGGCCGCACGTAATCCCGGAAGACCTGCATCATCCATGGCATTGATAGAGACCGCGCCCTGTGCCATGGCAGTTCGGCAGGTTTCGCGGAAGACATACTGAGCCAGACCGGGGATGGAACGGTCGGCTACCTCCAATAAGATGCACCAGGTTTGAGGCGTCAACCAGTAGCCGAACGTATAGGCGGCGAGGGCATCGTTGACTCTCAGAACGGTACCCGACAAGCCGATCCGTTCATGCTCTTGAAAGACGAGCGCGTGGGCACTTTCTGCATCTTCGAGAAGCAGCTTCCCCATGTGGTCGAGATTGCCCTGGCGTTTCTGCTCGGCCCACCGTCGATACAGACGCACGCAATCGGACCGATGGTCAGCCCGATAGGGTTCTTTCGTGACCATTTGTTCTCGGGCTACACGATTGCAGAGCGCCCGTTGGGACTTATAATGATCTCCAGCCAAGGTAGCCAAAGCCTCGACTGAGTAGAGATAGTCTCCTTCTTTTGGGCGGAATTGGTTTCCGTCGCACTCCAACAGCCGCCTTTGCGACTCCATCACGTTTTCAATTCGACTCACCGGCGACGGCCCGTTCCACAAGCGCATCAGTGCGAAAGCTTGCTCCACGGCCTGATCCAAAGGGCCTGCTCCGAGCGGTGGGAGCGGCATGAACCATCCGTCCGGAGACTCGGCAAAAAGAAACAACGTATCATCGGACTCCATCCACCAGTAGGGAAGCCGCGATGTCCATATATAATGGTAGGGGAACGCAAACGCAGCCGGCGTGTCAGGACCGATCACGTGAGCACGCTCGAGCGCCTCGGCGACGCGTGATGCGTCCGACAACGTCAGCGGATGGAGTTGCGGGTCACCTCGCTGAAGACCAAGTCGAAGCGTCAGGTGGGGGAGTGCCTTGAGAACGACCACATCCTCCTGAAAAGGTCCAATGAGACGAGGATGAGCTACGATCGTCTCTACAATCGCTTCATCCGCAAGGGAGGTCGCAACACGGTCCGCATACTCGCGAATGGCACTCGCGGGCGCGTCGCGCATGAATGGGCACTTGGAATCCCAGCCCAGCAGGACTTCTCGACTGGTTGCATCCCACATCAACGCCAGCGGGTACAGCTGACAATCCAATGGACGAACGTCGTAAATTCCGCACCGGCCTAATTTCGGATCAAAAGCCGGACACAGATACCCTTCACCGATCGAGTTCTTGACGAGATCGACCTGCGAACCGGACTGGTCGGGGAAAAACGAAGCGGGCACTCCATGTGCCACCGCATCGCTGATTTCGTGACCGGTAAAGTATGGGCGAAGAAAACTGTCGGCTTCCGGGAAGCGACAACAGACATCACAACGACCACACGCCGACTCCGGAACCAGCTGAGGCAAAACCAGCATCGTTTGTTTGGAACCCATCGTAATGAGGGCCATCGAGCTCCAATCATACGATGCATGCCGAGCGGTAGCAAGGAAGGTTTGCTTCCAATCATCTCATGACCTGTCCACATGGCGTTCTCCTCTACACATGGGAGACTTCATTGACCTCTTGTCGGTCCTTGATGTGCGTGCTAGCATTACTGACTTCGCCTATTTAATGCCGTTCCCGCCATGCCGGAACGTGAGCCGAGGATTGTTCGTTGGCACAAACTGAATCCTCCTGCCCGACACGCTCGCCTGAGGCAGCACGCGATTGGTGTCTGACCATTCGTGAACACTTGTTCCGCGCGAACCTGTTTGGAGCTTCCTCCGTCTCTCCCCTGCAAGGCTCCGCTTCAGAATTGCAACCAGTGACCTCCTGGCGAATCAGCCCCTCCCCGTTTTACCTGTCTTCTGAACAGCTGCAGTTCTTCAACGACTTGGGGCCCCGACTGTTGTCGTTCTATCGAGGACTGAATCGGCTTTACAACGAAAGCATCAAGGGCACTCAACCGACTTGGGTCGCCGGCTACCTGGATCAAGGTAAACCACCAGGGTTAGTGCAATACAGCCGGATGAAACGATTTCGCGATGCCCTGCCCGCCGTCATCAGACCCGATGTTATCCCTACACAGGACGGCATGGTCATCACCGAATTGGATTCGGTTCCAGGCGGCATCGGACTCACCGCTTGCCTGTCGCAGATCTACCACGATCTACATGGCAATGGTGTACGGCTCGTCGGGGGGCGGGATGGGATGGTTCGTGGATTTGCCCACATGCTGCGATCTTTGCAAGGCCAACGAGCAGGATGCATTGCAATCGTGGTCTCGGAAGAATCCAAAGACTACCGGCCGGAAATGTCCTGGTTGGCCGCTCAGCTTCGCGAAAGGGGATTATTCGCTTGGTGCATCGAGCCACGCGAGATCCGGTTTACAGAAGAGGGGCTCCGCCTTTACGCGGACGGTCGCGAACAAGTCATCAGCGTGGTCTATCGCTTTTATGAGCTGTTCGATTTATTGAATATTCCCAAAGCCGAGCTTGTCCAATATGCCGTGAAGAAAGACCTGGTCTCCGTTACTCCACCCTACAAGCCCGCCCTAGAGGAAAAATCGGCCTTCGCGCTGCTCCATCACCCGGTCTTACGACCGTTCTGGGAAAAGGAGCTCGGCACGGACTGTCTGCTGCATTTGAGCGCCATCATGCCGAAGACTTGGCTGCTCGACCCATCGCCGCTTCCCGCGATTGCGATCATTCCTGGCCTCCAGATCGGTGGACGTGCGGTCGCAGATTGGGCCGATCTCGAGACGGCCACGCAGAAGGAACGTCATTTCGTCATCAAGCCTTCCGGATTTTCCGAGTACGCTTGGGGAAGTCGCGGTGTTTCAATCGGTCATGATATGCCTCAGAACGCATGGGTTGAGGCACTCCGAAACGCGCGTGCATCCTTTCCGACCACGCCCTATATCTTACAAGAGTTCCACAAGGGGCGGCTGTTTGAAATGGACTACCTGGATGAAGGCATGCAGACGATCATGCACATGTCCGGCCGGGCACGGGTGTCCCCCTATTATGTTGTCTCAGAAGATAAAGTAGAGCTCGCCGGCATTCTGGCAACGATCTGCCCGGCCGACAAGAAGATCCTGCATGGCATGAAGGACGCAATTATGGTCCCTTGTGCTTTACATCCTAACAATGCTTGAAGAACAATGAATGCCCAGCAGGATGTTCAAAAAGGCCTCGTCCTCCCTCGCCCAGCCCCGGCGCGCCAAGACACGCCGTTCCGCGGCAAGGCCGCAACGCGTTCGAAACTTGGACAGGCACCTGCTGCGCCGGAGCCCGTCCCGTTTGAGCCTCCGAGGTTCACGTCGCGCCGAATAAGGCGCGGCACGTTTGTGAACGCCGCCGAGATGGTGAGGCGGCAGTGTCCCGCGAAAACGAAGCTGGAGGCCTTTTTCAACATCCTGACAAAATGGGCGTTTCACTTTGTTGCATTTCCTGGTAGCCTTATATCATCGTGGCTGTGACTCTCTTCCATGTCGACTGGTGCCCTGACTGCCAAGTCGTCCGTCGAAAACTGGCCGCCTTGGGTCTGACCTATGACGCTGTGGTCGTACCCGACAGCAGACGGATGCGCACGCAGGTGTACGAGGTTTCCGGCCAATACTATGTGCCGGTCCTCAAGGACGACGACCTCGTCCTGACGGAGACCGAAGATATCCTGGCTTATCTGGACGAGCGGTATCGTGGCGACCGCGCAGGAGCCCCGGGAGGAACGGAGTTTCAGTCTCAGGTCCGCACCACACCCGATGTTTCCGGCGAAGACGACGAACACCCTTCTTGCCGGATCAACTGATCAACGAAGGACGATTCATGGAAGACTGGAAACAAGTCCTGGCGAAGAGCATCGTGAAGCCCAGGGACCTGGCCGAGCGGTTCGGCCTCGATGAAAAAGAGGTCGAAGCGATCGTCGGCCCCTATCCTATGCGGATCACCCCGACCGTACTTGAAACCATCAAGTCGAAGGATGACGCGATCTGGAAACAGGTGGTCCCCGACGTAGCCGAATTGGACGACATTGCGGCCGATGATGATCCCCTGGAAGAAGATCTCATGAGTCCGGTCCCTCACCTGGTTCATCGCTATCCGGACCGAGTGCTGCTCATGGTGACGAATCAGTGCCCGATCTATTGTCGGTTTTGTACAAGGAAGCGACTGGTAGGAAAACCCGGTTTCCTCAAAAAAGGTGAGCTGGACCGGGCCATTGAATATCTCCGCGAGCACACAGAGGTACGAGACGTGATCCTTTCGGGAGGTGACCCACTGCTGCTCCCCGACCCGCTCCTGGAGCGCATCTTGAAGGCGCTTCGGACGATCCCCCACTTAGAACTCATACGGATCGGCTCACGGGTCCCCGGAACATTGCCGCAACGCATCACGGCTAAGCTCTGTGAGATGGTGAAAAAGTACCACCCAATCTACATGAACCTGCATTTCAATCATCCGGACGAGTTGACGCCGGACGTCAAGGCCGCTTGCGGCCGGCTCGCGGATGCCGGCATTCCGCTCGGCGCTCAAACGGTCCTCCTCAAAGGCGTGAATGACGATCCTGAAATCATGAAGCGCCTCGTCCATCAACTGCTTCTTGCACGGGTGAAACCCTATTATCTCTATCAAGCTGACTTGACGAAAGGGACGAATCACTTTCGGACAACGGTTGAAACAGGGCTGAACATCATCAAATCCTTACAGGGCCATACAAGCGGCATGGCCGTGCCCCATTTCGTGATCGATGCGCCAGGTGGAGGCGGCAAGATCCCCTTGCTTCCCGACAATTATGTAGTCCATATGGATGAGGACGGGGTAATCCTCCGGAATTATGAGGACAAGACGTTCCATTATCCTCAACCCAAGTCTGATCATCGGCGGGAACTTCCGATGATTGGTGTACGCCTGTCGTTCGATGATTCAGAAGAAGCCTATGCGGCTTGCAGTGACAGCTACCCGGATCGCGACGGATACGCCGCCTGGGGTAACACCTGCGGCGGAGACGCGGACGACCTGTGACCACTCATGCACCCCGAGCCGGTATTCTCCCCTATCAGGACATCAAGCGCCTGATCACAAACCGGGCCATCAGCGCCTCCCCCGTCATCGAAGACAGGCAGATCCAGCCGGCCAGCCTCGATCTCCGTCTAGGCCTCAAAGCCTATCGATTGATCAGCAGCTTCTTGCCGGAACTGTCCGCCATCTCTGCAAGATTGAACGTGCTAGATTTTTATCAGTCGGATCTCGTGATGTACGAGATGGATCTGACCGACGGCGCGATTCTGGAAAAGGGCCATGTATATCTCGTGCCATTGCTGGAACAACTGGCTCTCCCGAAGACGATCCGCGCACGGGCGAATCCAAAGAGTACGACAGGGCGTCTGGATGTCTTCACTCGCGTGGTGACGGATCTGACCTCCGGATTCGATGAAATCCGTGCCGGCTACAAAGGCCGGCTCTTCCTGGAAGTCGTCCCACGCTCGTTTGCCATCAAAGTCCGCACGGGGCAGTCGCTGAATCAAATTCGGTTTGTGTGCGGCGAGGCCACGGTGCCGGACCAAACGCTGCAGACGCTTCATCGGCACACCCCATTGCTGTATCACAACGTGGCATCCCATAAGGCCGTCGGTAACCGAGACTTCCGTGTTGACCGCGGACTGTTTCTCCGCATCGATCTCGCCGGGACGGATCAGAGGGACTCTCGCGTGATCGGTTACCGCGCAAAGAAAAACAGTCACGTCATTGACCTCGAGAAAGTCGGTCATTATGCTGCGACTGATTTTTGGGAACCGCTCCATCGCCATCGTCACGACAGCTTGTTATTGGAGCCGGAAGAGTTTTATATCCTGGCCTCGAAGGAACGCATTCGGGTCCCGGGCGGCTATGCCGCCGAAATGGTAGCCTACGAAGCAGCCTGCGGAGAGCTCCGGACACACTATGCCGGATTTTTCGACCCTGGCTTCGGGTACGGATCGAAGGGAGAGATCAAAGGCACTCAGGTTGTGCTGGAAGTTCGTCCCCATGACGTGCCATTCTTGATCCATGATGGACAGACCTTTTTCAAAGTCATCTATGACAAGATGATGGGAATGCCGACACAGCTCTATGGGTCTCTGTTGGGATCGTCCTATCAGCAACAAACCTTGACCCTCAGCAAACATTTTAAAGTCTAGCTATGGCTTCGTCCGATCTGCCACCATCTCAAGACGAAACTCTGCACCCGTCGCGCCGGACCGGACCAGAAGAGCAGGGAGGTGGGAACGAGCATCAGATACACGTCATCGGGTTGATGGTCGGGACGGCGTTGATGTTCATCGGCTTTCTCAACGTATTTCTGTCTATCAGCGGCGGATTTGAAATCAATGTCGTCCCGTTTCTCATCTATTTCGCCGGCCTTGCGATATGGGCCAACGCCGCTATCGAGACGCCGACCCTCCGCTATGGAGTCATGGCCATGGCGATCGCCTTGGCCTTAGGCCTGTTTCAATATGGAGAAGTCCTGTTTTGGCACAAGCAGGTCCTCTTCTGGGTCACCATCGTCATTGTCATGTACTTCATGTTCGTCGAGCCCAAAAAACCCACGACGTGATCCCTGATGACGATCTCCGTCATCATCCCGACCTTGAACGAAGAACGAAGCCTTCCAGGGACGCTTGCATGTCTCTCGGTGTCCACCTTTACCGAGATTATCATCGTTGACGGAGGCAGCACCGACGGCACCCTTCGCCTCGCTCAAGAATTTTGCGCGCGCACGGCGAATGCCCGTGTCATCACGGCGCCACGAGGGCGCGCGCGCCAAATGAACGAGGGGGCGAAAGCCAGCCAGGGCGACATTCTCGTGTTCTTGCATGCTGACACACAGTTGCCGACACAAGCCGGACGGATCGTTGAATCAGCCTTGGCCAGACAAACCGTAGTGGGTGGACGCTTCAACGTCCGATTCGACAGCCCCTCGATTTGGGGTCGAGTCATTAGTTCCTTTATGAATACCCGGTCCCGCCTGACAGGTATCTCGACCGGTGATCAAGCCCTATTTGTCCGCCGCCACGTGTTCGAACTGCTCGGAGGTTTTTCCGAGATTCCGCTGATGGAAGACATCGAGTTCAGCAGTCGGTTGCAGCAAGCGGGTCGAACTGTAGCGCTCCGGGACACCGTCGTCACCTCGTTTAGGCGGTGGGAAACAGAAGGCCCGCTGAGAACCATTCTCCTCATGTGGACCCTGCGCTTTCTGTATTGGGTAGGAGTCAGCCCGCATCGACTCGCTCGCGTCTATCGGTCTGTGAGATGAGAAGGACAAGTCCTCACCAAGCCACTCAGCTCTCAGCACTCAGCACGGCCTTAGTGATCTTTGCCAAAGCGCCGATCCCGGGTCAGGTGAAGACGCGTCTCTGCCCACCACTCACTCCCGACGAAGCGGCCACGCTCCACGGGAGCTTCGTCCTAGACACCCTGGAACGGACAAAAACCGCTGTGACGAGGTTGAAGTTGCCGATCGATCGCTACCTGGCCTGTGCACCGGCCTCAACTCATGCCTTTTTCAAAATCATGGAAGAGCGCCAGGGCGTAAAGCTGATCGATCAAGTCGGCGACGACCTCGGTGCGCGCATGAACCAAGCCTTTGAAACGCTGTTCGCGCTTGGATACCGGAGCATTTTGCTTATGGGGACGGATGTGCCGACGCTTCCGCTCGATCACGTCAAACAAGCGTTGACTCAGCTAGAAAACCATGATCTCGTGCTTGGCCCAGCTCTGGACGGAGGCTATTATCTGATCGGGCTCAAGCGGGCGATCCCGGAACTCTTCATCGATATCCCTTGGTCAACCGATCAGGTACTCCGACTCACACAAGAGAAAGCGACGTCGCTCGGGCTGAAGACGATTCTGATTCAACCCTGGCGCGATGTGGATGCACTTGCTGATCTCCAAGCCCTGATTGACGCAAGCACTGCAGAATCGAAGAAACCCAAAAACGAGCGGATGTTTTCAAGTCGTACGGCTGGTGTGCTGGAAACACTCGCCAAACGACTTCGTTCGAGGGCATAATGCCTCACCCACCGTTTAGCCGAGGACCATATGAACCAGCACGTTGCACTCATCACCGGAGGAGCAAAAGGGATCGGAAGAGGGATCGCACTTGACCTCGCTTCACGACAGTGGAACATTGCTTTCTGTTATAGAACCAGCGAAGCTTCGGCCAAGACCACGGCGCTGGATATCACGCAGCGAGGAGGACAGGCGTTGGCACTCCAATGCGACGTTTCTGACCCAGTGGCAGCCAAAAACATGGTCACACAGGTTGAAAAAGAATGGGGTCGAATCGATGTCCTGATCAATAGCGCAGGCCCCTATCATCGCGTCAACCTGTTCGACGAAACGATCGAGGGTTGGAACGAAATGTTCGCCGGCAACTTGCATCCCATTTTCTACCTGGCTCAAGCGGTCGCACCGGGCATGAAGGCCCGCAAAGCCGGTCGGATCGTCAGCTTCAGCATGGCGAATGCCGATCAGATGGAGGCTCAGCCGGATGTGACGGCCCACTATATCGCCAAGGCCGGCGTGCTGATCCTGACGCGCACGTTGGCCAAGTTATTGGCGCCCTATGGCATTACCGTCAATGCGATCTCGCCTGGCTTCATCGATTCGGGGAGCGCGCCACCTCAAGAGCTTGCGTCCATGACGAAACGCATTCCCGCCGGGTACATCGGGACGGTTGATGATACCGTCGCAGCCGTCCGTTATCTGCTCAGCGAAGAAGCTCGCTATGTGAACGGAGCCAATATCCAAATCAGCGGAGCATGGGGAATCTAGAACAGGAGGCACTATGCGATCAGAGCAGGAGCGTGAAGCCCACCGTCGATTCGTCCAAGCCCTGCAACATGAACAGGTGACGTGTGCGAAACCGGGCTGTGCCGGGCCAATGGATGTGGTTGATCACACTCCGCACAGCGCTCGCATCAAAGTCTATGAGGCCACGTGCGAACGTTGTCACACGGTCGAGAAGATCACCGGCAAGGAAGAACACCACCCTGCCTGGGATGTTGCCTCCATCACGTTAATGGCAGAAACGCATCTCCTCCACGATCAACCGACCTGTCCCTACGACGACACGCCCATTACCTTTATCTCCTTACCCAATCCCCGCCGTAAAGCCCGTTACCGCCTTCAATGTTACTACTGCGGTCGGCACACAGAGATGAACTGGCCACCGCCGGAAGCGAAACGGTAACTCGATAAGGCCACCGCAACCGTACCTTAACTTCAGTATACGGCAAGTGCCGTTCGAATGAACTCCGCGAGCCGGCGGAAGTAGGCTCGTCCACCGATGAGATACGTGTCGTTATGGCCGGCTCCTTGGATCACGTACCATTCCTTTGGTGGTTTGGCCGCTTCGAACACTTGGCGGCCCAGCTCGATGGGGATGATGTCATCCTTGTCCCCATGAATGATCAGTTTCGGCAGGGAGAGGTTCGGCAGACGATCAACCAATCGATATTCCGCTCCCAGGAACCAATGTGCCGGAAACCCACCGTAATGCAATTTAGCCACTGCCTCGATGGAAGGAAACGACGATTCGAGAATAAGAGCTTCCGCAGGACGTTGTACAGCAAGTTCGCCGGCTACAGAGGCTCCGAGCGACCGTCCGAACAGCACGATTCGTTCAGGACGGATCTTCCTGATCCGCGTGAGGTAATCATGCGCACCGTACGCATCCTCATAGAGCCCTTTCTCACTGGGACGAACACTCTGGCTCTTCCCATATCCACGATAGTCAAATAGGAAGACGGATACTCCCAGTTGGAATAGGAGCTTTAGATTGTCAAGACGGTTGATGATGTTGCCGGCATTGCCATGACACCACAGCATAACGGGACGATCGGCCGCCGCTTCCACGTACCACCCGAACAATCTCGCCCCATCGGCAGCTTGGAACCGCACATCTTCGAGCGGCAATCCGCTGAGCCTTGCCCAATCCCGGTCTTGCCACGGTTCGGGATAATAGACGAAGAATTGATCGAGGAAGCTCACCGGAGGAGCTCAGCTTATGAACTGTCTGGCTATGGAAGAAAACAAGAGGAACACGGGCAATCAAATTCAAGGATCGATGATTAGGCCAGCATCAGGCGATGACCTTTGGGTTCTGGTACCGGATCGCCGAATTCGCGAGCGGTGTCCAGCCAAAGCTGAATTGCTTCATTCGCTTTGGCAAGCGCCGCGTCTTGAGAGGGGCCATGAGCGACACATCCAGGAAGCTCCGGTACTTCTGCCACAAAAACGTTATCCTCATTGCTCCAATAGATAATGATTTCATACTTAAACATCGGCCTCTCCTCCCAAGCGATATTTTAGAATCACCGCTCGTACCTGGCGAACTTGATACGCCTTCGCCTTATTGCCGTCGCGTTGCACATTGATCAACTCCTGAACTCCTTGTCTCCTAAACACATGATGACTGCCTCGGCTCCGCTCTTCGAAGCCTAATCGGCGCAACAGGCGACAGAGTTCATCGAAATGAATATTCGCATCCGATGTCCCATGAAGAATCCGTGAAAGGAGTTTGTCCGACCCTACCACAGGGCAAATGTATCACAGTTCGACCGAACCGGATAGCACACATCGATCGTCGTGAAAGCGATTTGGAGCCAGGAAGAACACCGAGGCCCCCGGCAACCAAGGGATCGGCAGCCCGCTCAATCTTGCCCAATCCCGGTCTTGCCACGGTTCGGGATAATAGACGAAGAATTGATCGAGGAAGCTCACCAAGGAAGGATAGCGGAACCGGTACAGAGAAGGAAAGGTTGGTGTGCGCCGGCCCGAAGTTGCCGCCTCACGAACTAGAAGAATGCCTGCACGGTAAAGAGAACGTCGTTATCGCGGTCGCGATGATTGTACTCCAGTCTGACCGTCCAATTTGTGGCCAATGTGAAGCGTGATCCGACATACCATCGAAAATCGTCGGACTTGTCTCCCAATGGAAATTTTAGATACGACCCCGTGGCCATAATCTTCCATCGCTCAGTGAGGTCGGCCAGCATCCCGACCGTTCCACCGCCGCCGACTCGATGCATCTCGTGATACGCCTTACTGACGCCGGCCTCGGTTTCCGCGAAGGCGAACAGGACTTCTCGGTTGAGCAACCGAAATTCTTTCGCTCCTCCGATCCCCGCGTTGAGGAAACCGTTGCTGCAGAGCTGACAATCGTTATGCCGGATGGTGTTCATCCCTATGTTGAGCTTCCAGGAGGGGGCGTGAAAAACTGCGTCGATCGGCGAGAGCGATAAGAGATTCAGCAAGGTGGCCCGTTCGACCCTGGTCTGTTCTGCTCGATTGTAGTGCCGTACCGTGATCGAGGCCATTTCAATCTGTGCATCAGGGGTATACCCGATCTCCGGATCGAGCAGATCATGATAGCCTCCTCGGAAGGTCGCCTCTTCAAACGTATCGTTATTGCGCCAACCGCCTCCGATGGCAACTCGGTGCATCTTATGGCCGAGTTCCGGCTGTTTTGCGAAGGGGCGTACGGTAAACTCCTCGGATGGGATGCGAAGTTGGCTGCGGGCCGTCAGCACCGCTCTATTACGCTCCTTCCATTCCGGTTTCGGAGAATCGGTCGTCTCAATCCGGTAGCGCAGGTAATCCGATGCTAAATCAAGTAGGAAAGCCTGCTTGGCCGGGACCAACCGAGTGAATGCCGGGGAGTTGAGTTCTCCAACGTCTTGCGTGATCCGATGAGCCAGATCTCGCTCCGAGGCCGGCAAGGATTCTCGCTTGCGCTTGATGACGGTACTACGGGATGGGCGATAAGTGATATCAGAGACCAGGCCTGGTTTAGAAACGATCAATCTGACGGTATCAGCTGGAACGGTCCAAAACATAAATTCGTCGGTCAGGTGCAGTTCCGGATCGGCATAATCCAACAGCGCGAGGATATGGTACGAGCAATTCTCTTTGAAGAAGAAATAATCGAAGTAGGCATTTCCCAGTTCCCACGCATGCATCAGGAATCGTCGCATCTGTTTGTCCGTGAGATTCAGGCGATACTCCCAAATATCTCGGTTTTCGATATCTCGATATTTTTGAACCTTCAGATAATAGGGGATCGTTGAAAAATACCCCTTATAGCTTCCGAAGATGCCTCGTATCGGATACGCGAGACCGGCATTGGGAGGCACGTCCGCCGCGTAGTTGATGGTATAGGCGAGAATACGGGTCTGCTCCGTCTGCCCCTTTTGATCGACACGAAACAGGGTATGGCCGAACATGGAGGCCGGGTTGTTCAGAAAAGCTGAGGGAAATATCAGAGAAATCGATTGAGCCTCGAAATCGTCGTACCACCGATCAAACCGTTCGCAGGGAAGCAGCGGTAGCCGGGTTGGATCAAACTGTAGTTGCTCTTTCAGCCAGTGATACCGAGCGATGAATGCACATTGAGCAGGCTGTTTTGAGCGGCCGACCAGTTCGGTCGAGAAGAATTGTGCAAGGGTCGCTGCAAGTTCGGCAGATGGATCTGTCTTCCCCTTGGGCGACAAGAAAAATCCTGGATCGTCCTGCTCGCTCTCGTATCCGCCGAAGAGACCCTTCCGGTAGTGCAACAACAGATGCCATTCACGCTGTTCCGCGAGCTTGGCCTGCTCGGCCCGGTCGATGAGCTGCTTGAGGTACAGCTCACGATCGGATTGCTGTGCATCTGAAGAAACGGGAGTCACCAAACAGGTTAGAACTGCAAGCAAAAGAAGCAGCACGGTGTGACAAGAGACAACAAGGGCCCTGACATCTCTGCCAGGGCCCCTATGAATTTTAATACCTCAGCGTACCGATGCTTGCGCAAGGACCGGATGGCCCGCGATCGCATCATTAAGGGACTTCACCAAGGCAACCGGAGAAGCTTCCCCGGCTTGAACCAAGGACGTATACCGCTCCTGGGTCATGGCAAAGAACGCTGCGTGGCGCTCCGCCGGGACGCCCATGAGCGTCGCGAGCGAGGCCAAGTGTTCCCCCTGTCCTTGAGCCATCTCAGCGGTGAGCGCCTCAAAGTTCAGCGAGGCGAACATCGTCGTCTTGTGCTGGCTCATGATCTTGCCATCGTTGGTGCATCCAGAAGTTCCAAAGCTGATGCCGAACGTCTGACTGCCAAAGGTGCCGTTCGTGGTCGCTTGCAGCACTTGGGGAGCGATTTCCTTTTGCCCCTTATACTCGCCCCAAGCCAGCTTTCCTAATCCACAACCCGGACCGGTGTCTGGATTTGCCGCCATCGCCAAGCCCGCCTGGGCACCAAACAGTACGGCGATCGACAAAAAGAGCACTTTCTTCGACATAAGTCCTCCTCCGTTAGAATGAGTTAAGTACCCACCACTATTGCAAAAACATTCGAAGTATAACCGAATTCATCTCTGATGTTTATAAAAAAGTTCGGGTTGAAAAATAATTCACATCGATGAGGCAAGCCGATGATTATAGACAAATCACGGACGAGCGCAACAACTTTTTCTCGGCATCGTGAACTGTGAGTACCTATTGATGGAAACCAAAACCTTCAAAGTGAGCATCAGTTAGATCATCGTTGTCCGCCAGCTTCGGCACAAGCGAACCTCTTCTCAAAGCTCCCAATACTTTCCCATTGAGGATCGTGAGCACTCACATATTTTCTGAACCCATATTCTTGCCTATCGACGAACCATGGTAGCTAGCTCAATCCAATCTAGGGCCAAATTTTAAAT
>JBBIKN010000074.1:0-17089 GCA_037445435.1 Nitrospira sp.
GTATGTGTATTTCGTCAGCCGATTGAGCGGATCACGCACTTCCAGGACCTGGTTCGTTACATAGTCTCGTGTCAGCCGCATCTGCTGCCCCAGCGCATCCACTGTACTCACCGGTTGATTCCGTCCATTGAACCGATAGGCCGTCTTATGCCCTCGTGGATCCGTGACGGTGGTTTGCGTGATGGTCCGGTTGGTCACCACGTAGTCGAACGTATAGGTGCCGCCATCGGCCGTGGTTTGGGAGACCACGGCTGGGTCCGGCGGACACGTGGTGCCGCCGCTGGTGCTGCAGTACGTATTCGTCAGATAGGTGATCCCCCGCGCATCGGTGACGGTCCCGATGTTATAAGGAGCGGCATAGCCGTACGTGGTGACACCGCCAGCCGGATTGGTGACGGTATGGAGCCGAGGAACCACATAGCCGCCGGTTGGGGGTTCATAGGTATAGGTCACCGTCCGTCCGAGCGGATCGGTGATCTGACTGATGCCGCCCCCGCTGTATTGGAATGTCAGCGCTCGGCCACCTGGCTCAATGATCTGGTGAATCTGACTCCCACTGCGCACGATCGTCACGGTGTTGCCATTGCGATCGGTGATGCTGCGAATCCAGCCATCTGCTCCAAAGGTCTTGACGGTTCCGTTCTTCTCACGCAACGTTGACGTGCCATCTTGATTGACGCAACCAATCCGCCCTGCCATGGTCGGCGTACGGCTGGATCGGTAGGTCCCGTCTGGTTGCAGTGCGAGATTCTCCCGGCTGAACCCAAAGATGTAGGACAGCATTTGCCCAGTCCCCCTGATCTGCATCCGATCGTCGTAGTCCATCAACGTGGTGTTAAACCCGAAGGCACTCGAATTCACCAGCTCTCGTGTCGGGGGAATGAAGGAAAGGCGCCTGGTGGCGACCCGGGATCTTGCGAATGGTATGCTCGCCGGATGACGATCGGAATCGGTCCAGGGAGCGCTCCCCTCCCCGACCGTGTTGACTGGGAAGGAGGCCGTGAGTTGGCCTGCGCCACATTGGTGGCGCTGCTCGTCAAGGTGACCGCGGTGACATCCGTTGGCGCGCGACTCAACGTGACATGCAAGGTATCAGGATGTTCAGAGGAGAATCTAACTATCGATACACCACTCGCCTACGTCCGGTGCTATTCCGCCGGCGTCCCACCAGCTGGCTGTTGCTGAGGAGTAGTATCTTGTTTGTTCGTATCCGTCGACGAAGAGCCGCTCGTATCGGCGCTACTGGTGGTGCTTGATCCATCCTTCACGGAAGTCTGTGAAGAATCGCTCACAGACAAGGTTCCTGGACCAGTAGAACCGGTAGAATCTGAGACTGGCGTAGAGGTGGGCGGTTGACCGTTATCTCCACGCGCACTCAAGGTGGAGGGATTGCTCTCCAGCTTTTGCACGTGATCCTGAACTTCTGGTTTGGGCGTCGGAGTATCAGTGTCTGGAGCATACAGAAGGATCTCGACACGGCGATTCTTCATGCGGCCCTCTTCCACCGTATTCGTGGCAGTGGGTTTGGTGTCGGCGAGCCCCACCGCACTGATCCGCTCCGGTTCCACACCGCCCTTTTCAACGAGATAGCGGAGTACGCCGTTTGCGCGCACTGTTGACAACTCCCAATTGCTTGGATACCGCGACTTGAGCGAAGGGCCGATCTCTATATTATCCGTATGACCTTCGATTCGGATCATCCTCGTATCGCCGCTGGTGCGCAGGTATTCAATCAACTGATCGAGCACGGTGTAGTTCTCAGGCTTAATAGCCGCATCCCCGGAGTCGTAGTGCAGGAACTTTGCAAGGTCCCCAAGGTTAAGGCGGCTTTGTCCCGATGCGTCCCGTATTTTCAGCTTGCTGGATAAGAGATCGGCAGGGACCGTTTGATCGGCCTGAGTTGTGAGAGAATCCGCAGTAGCTCCTACTGACGACTGAATAGTGGGTGCCGAATAACCAACGAGTTTGAACCGGTCTCCTTTGATGACTCTGGTGTTAGCCTTGAGTACTTTGGCAGTTGCCGTGTGAGATTCCAGCGACAGCACCTTGAGTTGGCCGATCTTTCGTGGCGGAAGGCCGGCACTGTGACGATAAATATCGAGGAGATCACCAGGCTTCAGTCCATCCTCCCTCCCGCGATCCAGGTACACAACATTAGACTGTGAAACCAGCGTCATCGTCCGGTCAGCCTGAAGCTCGATAATCATGCCCTCCAGGTCGGGGATGCTGGACACAGAGCTTGCTTCGATGTCTGGAGCCTGAGCCACGAATCGCACGACGGGATCCCCAGGGGAAATCGGTCCATAGCTGACCACTGTTTCTACCGTCGTGAGAGCATGGTCAGCGGCAGTCACCTTCACGATCGCTGAACGATTCATGACAAAACCGAGGTATTCTTTGGTCACAGGATGGAACACCTTCCGAACCCTCCGGTAAACAGTAAAAAGGTCACCCACTGCCACATCGGTAGCAGTGTTCAGTTTGAGATAGAGGGAATCTCTTTTACCGAGAAGCATTCGATTGCCTGTTGACTGATTATCACCCGTTATCAGGTTTACCGTTCCGTCCATGGGAGATGTCTTCTGAATGGCACCGCTGGAAAAGGCGAGTGCAGCCTCTGAAAACCGAACGGAATCAATCTCTGGCGTCTGTGCGAGCGCTCGCGCTCCATCAAGAGAGACGCCGATTCCCGAGCATAGGACTACGACGAGGGACGCCAAGGTTTTCATAGATCGATTCCTGTTGAGGCCAGTGTTGCTTGGAAAAACATAGCAAAAGACTCTGAATTGTCAAGAATTTGAGTTGGATTGGAGAGTTTGACGGATCGTTCTTTCGGATGATAACGTGAGACGGGGTCTTTTCCCACTATTCACCAGATGACCATGAATGATAATGAAAAAGAGAGTCGGCATCTCCCCAAAGGCGTCCGTCAGAAGGAGCGAATCGATACACAGATACATCGGCGACGGAAGATCAAGGTGTTTTCTCCTCTAGAATCGGAGTGGGAGAGTTTACAAGCTGGACCGGCCTCTTGTGGGGCGATGAACAACGCCAAAGAGGAACGCGTTTGATACCTGATCGTGAGTTACTACCAGAACCAAACCTTCGACCTAACTCTCCACTCTCACAACTTGATACCTAGGGCTTTCGGCTCCGCCGGAATTAGGTCCTTTGTTCGCTTGCTATCCCCGAGATCGGGACACTAAGATTTCACGAATCAGATCTACAATACCCTTTTCAGCTCAATACTTTGTGAGAGAAATATCAATGACGGGAACTGAAGTTCTTCTTGAATATCTGACGAAGTTTTTTCCGGTCTTTCTTTTTATATTGGTGACATTGACCTTTGGGATCGTGACCTTGCTCATCAGTTATTTTGTGCAGCCCAGATATCCCGAACCAGAAAAATTGTCGACCTACGAATGTGGGGCTGAACCATTTTCCGACGCCCGTATGCCGTTTCCCGTGAGATATTACATTTTTGCGATGTTGTTCGTCATCTTCGATATTGAAGTGATCTTCCTCTACCCATGGGCCGTCGTATTCACCAAAATCGGCGTGATTGGGTTGATTGAAATGATGATTTTTATAGGACTGTTCATCGTGGCCTACGTGTATGCCTGGCGAAAAGGCGCGCTCGAGTGGGACTGAGGATTTATGGGACTGATTCAACTCGGACGGCATGAGAAAGACGGGGCTCCGGATGTCATCACGGGGTCTCTTGAAAAAGCCGTTAATTGGGCGAGAAAGGGTTCCCTCTGGCCCATGACCTTCGGGCTTGCTTGCTGCGCCATTGAGATGATGGCAGCTGTTTCTTCCCGGTACGACATGGATCGGTTCGGTGCCGGAGTGTTTCGTGGTTCGCCGCGACAGTCGGATTTGATGATCGTTGCGGGAACCGTGTGCCGCCGTATGGCGCCGGTGATCCGGAAGATCTACGACCAGATGCCGGAACCCAAATACGTGATTGCGATGGGTTCCTGTGCCACCTCAGGGAACATCTATGACAGTTACAGTGTCGTCCAAGGAGTCGACCGGTTTATTCCCGTTGACATCTACGTGCCGGGCTGTCCTCCCACTCCGGAGGCGCTCTTGGACGGCATTCTGAAGCTGCAGGAGCGTATTATGCAAAAACGCGTATTTGTGACTCAACCGGAACAGGTGAAGGCCAGTCTGAAGGTTTGATACGCACTTATGCATCCATTATTGCAGCGGATTCAGCATACATTCTCTGACGGAGTCATCGGTGTGGCGGAGTGGCGAGGTGATCTGGCGGTGACCGTCTCTCGGGACAAGCTCCACGAGGTGGCGCAATTTCTTCGCGATGATCCTGCGATGGATTTCGATTATATCGTCCATGTGAGCTCGGTGGATTGGCCCGACGACGAAGAGCGATTCGAAGTCGTGTGGGAGTTCTACTCGATTCTGAAGCGGCATCGCATTCGACTGAAAACGCGGGTGCCTGAATCGGATTGTGTCGTTGATTCCTTGACGGATCTTTGGAAAGGTGCCGATTTCATGGAACGCGAAGTCTTCGACATGATGGGTATCCGGTTTCGGAATCATCCCGACCTTCGGCGGATTCTCATGCCTGATGACTATAC
Source organism: Nitrospira sp. (assembly GCA_037445435.1). Classification (GTDB taxonomy): domain Bacteria; phylum Nitrospirota; class Nitrospiria; order Nitrospirales; family Nitrospiraceae; genus Nitrospira_D. The sequence goes on from JBBIKN010000074.1 coordinate 4,605, forward strand.
CGAAGGCTACCCATTGCGTAAGGATTTTCCACTTCGCGGCAAAGGGTGGCGAGACACGTTTGAGTTTCTGGACGAAGTTCCACGATAGGATGCTTTGCCAGCATGGCATTGGAAGATCAAAGAACCACCGTTTATAAGATCAACCCGGAACACCCGGAAAGCGAGACGCTTCCCACCTTGCGAACCGAGGAGCTCTTGCTCAACATGGGACCGCAGCATCCTAGTACCCATGGGGTGCTTAAAGTGATTCTGGAGCTGGAAGGCGAGCGGCTGGTGAAATCCACGCCGGTGATGGGGTATCTCCACCGGGGAGTCGAAAAGCTTGCGGAAGAGGGCACCTATCATCAGTTCATTCCCCATACGGATCGACTCGATTATGTCTGCGCGATGTACAACAACTTTGCCTATTGCCGTGCGGTTGAAAAGCTCTTGAATTTACAAGTCCCAGAGCGGGCGGAATACCTCAGGACGATCGTTGCCGAAGTTCAGCGGATCATTGGGCATCAATTTTGGCTGAGCGCTCAGGCGCTCGATATCGGGGCCATGACCGTCTTCTTTTACTGTTTTCGGGATCGGGAAATCCTGCTGGATTGGTTCGATGAACTGTGCGGGGCGCGCCTTACGACCAGTTGGTATCGAATCGGAGGGGTGGAACGTGACTTGACCCCCTCGTTGATCGATAAGCTCAAACAATTCCTGGACTATTTCCCACCGAAGATCGACGAGTACCAGGTGTTTCTCGAGAAGAACCGAATTTGGCTGGGGCGCACCAAGGGAATCGCCGTGATCTCCGCCGAAGATGCGGTTAATTTTGGACTGAGCGGACCGGTTCTCCGTGGATCCGGTGTGGACTACGACCTTCGCAAGTATGAGCCCTATGGCGCTTATCCAAAGTGTGAGTTCAGTGTACCGGTCGGAAAAAACGGCGACACATATGACCGGTATTGGATACGCGTGATGGAACTCTACGAGAGCGTGAAGATCATTCGGCAATGTCTCGAGCAGATGCAGGAAGGGCCGATCATGGCGGACGTCCCCAGCGTGACGCTGCCGCCGAAAGAACGGGTCTTCACGAATCTGGAGTCGATGATCCAACAGTTCAAGCTCTTTTCTCAGGGGTTCGATGCTCCACCAGGAGAGATCTACTGCGGTACAGAGGCACACAAAGGAGAGCTGGGTTTTTACATCGTCAGTACCGGCGGAGGAAAGCCCTATCGACTGAAGATTCGAGCCCCTTCCTTCGTGCACATGGGCGCGTTCGATCATATGGCCAGAGGTTATATGATCTCGGATGCCTGTACCATCTTCGGGACGTACGATGTCGTGATGGGTGAGTGCGACAGATGATTATGAAATGCGGGATGTGACGAGTGAAAGGTAAAAATCAGGGTTTCGTTTTACGTTTTCCCTTTCACGGAGAAGAACCATGGGTTTGAAGCCGGCTACGAATCCAGACGTTGAAGCGGCATCGATCGAATTGAGCATCGATGGGAAATCTGTCACGGCCAAGGACGGCGTGTCGTTGTACGACGTCATCTCAATGACGGGCAAGATTATCCCGGCCATGTGTTACCACTACACATTCGATCCGTTCGGATCTTGTGGCATGTGCCTGGTGATGCAAGAGGGGAAGAAAGCTCCCGTTCGGTCGTGTACCGCCAAGGCGACGGCGGGAATGGTGATCCGTACGGAAGGCGAAGATCTCTTTCTGGCTCGGAAGAAAGCCGTCGAAAAACACCTGTCCGTCCATCCCCTTGACTGTCCGGTGTGCGATGCGGACGGTCATTGTGAACTTCAAGACATGGCCTTCCTGCATGGCGTGACCAATCTGGCCAATGCCAAGCAGAAATTCATTCCTGAAGATACACGCAGTCTCGTGCTCGATTTCAACATGAACCGCTGCATCGCCTGTGCAGAATGCATCAATGTTTGCAAGGATGTGCTCATGATCGATGCCTTGCAGTTCATGAAGAAGGGGGGATTCAACCAGGTCGTGGCCAAAGGCGACCTCCCTCTGGATTGCGAATTCTGCGGAGATTGTTTAGCGGTCTGTCCGGTTGGCGCCATCACGAACAAGTTTTCCAAGTACCTGTATAAACCTTGGCAGATGAAGAAAACCACCACCACGTGTAATTACTGCGGGGACGGCTGTCAGATGTACCTGGAAACGAAGGATGAGGAAGTGATCCGCGTGACATCGCCGTTATCCTGGAAAAATAAGTGGGGTGACCGTTCGGAAACAGCGAAGGGACATGGTGGGCTCTGCGTTCGCGGACGGTTTGGGTTTGAATATCTGGACAGTAAGAGCCGACTTACACAGCCGTTAATCCGCGAAAGTGGTCAGTTGGTGCAAAAACCCTGGTTGGAGGCTATGCACCTGCTCGTGGATCGGGTTACTGACATCAAAAACAAATACGGTGCTGATGCCATCGCCGGCCTCGCGACGGCCCGTTGTACGAATGAGGAGCTGTATCTGTTTCAGAAGCTTATGCGTGCTGGTTTTGGAACCAACCAGCTCGATAGCAGCGCTCGTTATGGCCATATGAACTTTGTCCTTGCGTCCAGGCATGCTGTTGGACTTGGGAGAACACCCAATGATTGGGAAGATCTGACGAAGGCGAAAGCCATCATTTTGATCGGTTCCAATATCACGGAAACGAATCCGTTGACCGCCGTGCGAATCAAGGAAGCCATACGAGTGTACAAGGCTCAAGTGGTGACGCTCGACAGCGCTATTACAAATATGGCGAAGTTGGCATCCCATCCGTTTTTGATCAAGCCGGGGACGGAAGGTGCAGTGATCGATGGGTTGGTCAAGGCGGTGATCGACCAAGATTTGGTGGATGAAGAAACCGTGGGGAAACACCCGAACGCGTTTGATGCACTCAAGAGCGCGGTGGCCAATGTGTCATTGGAGCAGGTGTCGGCACTCACCGATCTGCCAGGAGAGGCCTTCAGGGAGATCGCAGCTATTTTTGCTGAATCACCAAGATCGATCATCCTATGCGCGGAAGGGATTGTCAGGAGGCCGAACGGCTATCAGAACGTCTTAAAGTTAATGGATCTTGCCTGGATTACCGGCAAGCTCGGACGAGCAGGGTGTGGTGTGAACACCGTGACGGAGGAGCCGAATGAACAAGGGGCCGTCGATATGGGGGCGGCGCCGGAGTTCTTCCCCGGACAGGCCCGGTTTGATGATCCCGGAGCTCGGGAACGTTTTGCAAAGGCTTGGGACACGTCGCTTCCCCCGGTTGGATCAGGTGCGCATCTCATTGAAATCCTCAAGCGCTGCAAGAGTGGACAGATTAAAGCTCTATACATTCTGGGCGAGAATCCGCTCGCGACTCTCCCGGCTTCGATGGAGGTCCGGGCCGCGCTCGAACGACTCGAACTGTTGGTCGTGCAGGATCCTTTCTTGACGGATACAGGGAAATTGGCTCATTTTGTGCTCCCGGCTTGCACCTATGCGGAGAAAGACGGCACCTTTACGAATCTTGAAGGTCGTGTCCTTCGTGTTCGTCAGGCAATGGATCCACTCGGAGAAAGCGTGCCGGACTGGCACATCATGACCGCCCTTGCGAATGCCATGGGATGCCAATGGGACTATCAATCGGCGAACGATATTCAAGCTGAGATCATGAAGCTCTTACCCGGGTACTATAATCTCGGGCAACCCCGTAAAGTCGTGCCCCTTCCTGACCAATATTTGTCCAATGGCTATGCCGCAGAGGTCAACGCCCGTTATCAACAGACTCCGCCATCGAAAGAACGCACGCGTCCCTTTTCCCTGTCGATAGGACAGTTATTAGTACATTCGGGGAAAATGTCGACGCAAGCGCCGGGGCTCATCAAAATCGCGCCGAACAGCGGAAAACTACGGATGAATATACGGGACATGGAGCGTCTTGGGTTGCACGATGGTGCGAAGGTGCGTTTGATTTCTGATCGCGGTTCCCTTCAGCTTGGGGTGCAGCCGGATCAATCGATTGCACCAGGCACCTGCTTCTTCCCCGAACATTTTAATGAACCTCCGGTGAAGGACTTGATGACCGTGTCGGTTGATGCCACGACCGGCGTCCCGTCGTTCAAACAGATCTGGGTAAGTATTGAACAGGCGTAAGCGGATGTCTACGTCCGTGACGAGGAGCCGACGATGAGTGTTGCCGCGCTGACCAAGAAACTCCTTCATGCCGCGTTATTCTACGAGATTTGGGACGCGATGAAGGTCACGTTTCGGCACATGCTTCATCGACCGATGACGTTTCAGTATCCGCGCGAACAACGAACCATCCCGGATACGCATCGAGGAGCGCTGGGCTTGCTTCGATACGATGACGGACAGGAGCGGTGTGTCGGCTGCGACCTCTGTGAAGCCGCCTGCCCTTCGCATTGCATCAAAGTAATTAGTGCGGAGGATACAGCCCGGCCGCTCCAACGCTACGCCAGTGAATTCTATATCGATATCACGAAATGCGTTTTTTGCGGCTATTGTGTCGAAGCCTGTCCGGTCAACGCGCTGGCGATGACGAAGATGTACGAATACTCGACCCATGACAAACGCAGTCTCTTGTTTGACAAAAAGCGGCTCTACGACATCGGCGAACGCCATCTCGAGGATGGGAAGAAATATTTGTACGCGCATAACCAAGAGAAAGATGTCGAGCAGAGTCGCGAGTACCGCTACTATTTCCCGCAGTCGGTACAGAAGTCGACCCAACCGACTCCCAAACATCTGAGCTGAGCCGCATACATGGTGGAAATGTTTTTCTCCTATTTCGCGTTGGTCAGTATTGCGGCCGGTGTTATGACGGTGGCCTTACGTCATCCGGTCCACTGTGCGCTCTCCCTGCTCGTGTTGCTCATGCACGTCTCCGGTCTGTTCATTCTTCTGAACGCGGAGTTCCTGTGGGCCGTGCAGGTCATTGTTTACGTCGGGGCCATTCTGGTGCTGTACCTTTTTGTGTTGATGTTGATGAATCTCAAAACGGATGAACGGTATCTTCACCCATCGGCTCAGTATCTTCTCGGACCTGCCGGCCTGGGAGCCATCTACGTTCTCTATCTTCTCCTGCGGTCTCCGTTTGAAGGGGTGAAGGGGGATACTCCTGCCACGGCCGTGCTGCAAGACGGAGATACACATGCCGTGGGTATCAAGATGTTCAGCGATCATCTCCTGCAGTTTGAAATCGTCGGCATCTTTCTGCTCGGCGCCATCATTGGTGCGATCGTCCTGGCCAAGACGCCGAAGCCGCTGGATGCGGAGAGAGAGCGATTATGATCCCGCTGTCTGCCTATACGGCCGTCAGCGCCGTTCTTTTTATAACGGGGCTTGTCGGTGTGCTTGTCAGGCGGAACTTCATCATTGTGCTGATGTCAGTCGAAATCATGATGAATGCGGCCAACATCAATTTAGTCGCGTTTTCGCACTACTTGGAATCTATGGCGGGGCAACTTGTGGCCCTGTTCATCATCGCTATTGCGGCGGGTGAAGCGGCCGTCGGTTTGGCTATCATCATTGTCGTGTTCAGAGGCAAGATTTCCACGAATGTGGATGAAATGAACCTGTTAAAGTGGTAGCAGGATGTGGGCAATCCCATCCAACGGTGCAGTCGGTGGCTCGTACCCCTCAACGTACCCCCTCGAGTACGATTTAGGTTCCGGCTCCGTGCAGCATGGTTGGCTAGCTGAGCGTCCTCGGAATGGCACGGTATTGTGTCTGACTTGACTGATCTCCTCATCAAATTGATTCCTGTGTTTCCGCTGCTTGCGGTCCTTGTGAACGGACTGCTCGGACACCGCTATTCTCATGACCTGGCCCATCGATTGGCTTGGGGGTCGGTCGGTCTCTCGTTCCTCTGTACAGTCGGCGTTTTCACCGAAGTCATGCGCACGGGAGCCGCTCATGAAGTCATTGCCTACCAGTGGATCTTCGGGGGTGATCTCACGATCAATTTAGCGTACCTGGTGGATCCTCTGACGTGTGCTTGGTTGCTGATCGTCACCGGCGTGGGATTCCTCATTCACATGTATTCCGTGGGCTATATGCATGGAGAATCGGGGTTCACGCGCTTCTTCACCTACATGAATCTATTCATGGTCTCCATGCTGCTCCTCGTCATGGGGAACAACTATGTGGTGCTCTTTATCGGTTGGGAGGGCGTCGGGCTTTGTTCCTATCTCTTAATCGGCTATTACTACGACAAGGTGTCCGCCGCCAAGGCGGCATCCAAAGCGTTCGTCATGAATCGGATCGGCGACGCGGGATTTCTTGTCGCCATATTTCTTGTCTTTGTCAATTTTAAGACTCTCGACTACACCAAGGTCTTTGCCCAGGTCGGACAACTGTCTCCAGACATGGCCACCGCCATAGCCTTGTGTCTTCTCGTCGGTGCAGTCGGGAAATCGGCACAACTTCCTCTCCACACCTGGCTGCCCGATGCGATGGAAGGTCCGACGCCGGTGAGTGCGTTGATCCATGCCGCGACGATGGTGACGGCCGGTGTCTACATGATCGTCCGTAATCACGCGATCTTCGATCTCTCACCGTTCGCGATGTCGGTGGTGGCGTTTGTCGGTGGAGGCACCGCCTTGTTTGCAGCAACCATTGGACTCGTCCAGACCGACATCAAACGGGTCTTGGCCTATTCGACCGTGAGCCAACTCGGATACATGTTCCTGGGTTGCGGGATTGGTGCCTATACGGCGGCAGTCTTCCATGTCATGACCCATGCGTTCTTCAAGGCGTTGTTGTTCTTGTCGGCAGGGTCGGTCATCCATGCTCTATCCGGCGAGCAAGACATTCAAAAGATGGGTGGACTGAGCAGCCGAATTCCATGGACCCATCGTCTGTTTCTGATCGGCACCATTGCGATCGCCGGGCTGCCTCCTTTAGCGGGATTCTGGAGCAAAGACGAAATTATGGCCCACGCTTTCATCAATCATCACTATCTCCTGTATAGCATGGCGGCTGTTGGCGCACTGATGACGTCTTTTTATATGTTCCGTCTGACCTATCTCACCTTCTACGGTTCCCCTCGGATGAATCCTCACACGGCTGAACATGTGCACGAATCTCCGATGGTCATGGTCGCCCCTTTAATGGTCTTGGCCTTCCTCTCGATCGTGGGCGGTGTGATGTTGGGGTTTCCCCCTGAGCACGGTTGGTTGCATGGATTTTTAGGACCGGTCGTGGGGGCCGGGGGCGAGCATGAGCCAGGTGCCGGTGGCGCCGGTACGGTGTTTCTCTTGATGAGCGCTGCGATCGTCATCGCCCTGACGGGATGGGGACTCGCTCATTTCCTCTATGCCGTGAGCCCGATGACGGCGGAAGGATGGGCGATGAAATTTTCCGGTGCGTATCGGACTTTGTTGAACAAATACTATGTCGATGAACTCTACGATCTGGTCTTTGTCGAGCCGGTCAAACGTCTGGGAACGCTGCTCGATTGGTTCGATCGCACGATCATAGACGGCATCGTGCGGGGAGTCGGGCGACTCGCTGATTGGGGTTCTGTGGCGTCCACGTGGATCGAGAAGCACGTCATCTATGCCGGACTCAACGTGGTCGGCTACAGTAACCACCTCGCGGCTCGCGAGGGACGAAAAATGCAGAGTGGAATGGTCCATCACTATGCCGCCATTATTGTGGCAGGGCTCTTCCTCTTGGTTCTTGTCGTGCAATTGTTTGCTCAGATGTAGGACTTAACCCGACTAGACTCGTTCATGCTCGAAGAACTCACAGCCGGATTCCCGATTCTGTCCTGTATTCTCTTTCTCCCAGTTGTCGGGGCGGCTGTGCTCTGGCTGTTCGATGATGAAGACATGGTCCGGACTTCAGCTCTCACCATTGCATTGGTGGAGCTTGCTCTCTCTGTATTCGTTCTGCTGCGGTTCGTGCCGGAATCAGCCGCCATGCAATTCGCCGAGCATGCCCGATGGATTCCGGCGTTGGGCATCAGCTATCACCTCGCCGTCGACGGAATCAGCGTATTGTTCGTTGGACTCACGGCTTTTCTGACGGTCTTGGTCGTGGTCTACTCGTGGGATACGATCCGACATCAAGTCAAACTGTACATGATGTGTCTGTTGACGCTCGAGACGACGACGATGGGCGTCTTTGTGTCGCTGGATTTGATCTTGTTCTTCGTGTTCTGGGAACTGATGCTGATCCCCAGCTACTTTCTGATCAAGCTGTGGGGTGGCGGTGCCGAGCGCCACTATGCCGCACTGAAGTTCGTCATTTATACACTCTTGGGCAGCGTCTTCATGCTGGTCGGCATCGCGTTGCTGAACATCAATTACCATCAGTGGGCTGCGCTGCATCACACGGATCAGACCTATTCATTTGATCTGCTCGAACTCCTGACCGTGCCGATTCCGGTCGCTCAGCAACTCGTCATCTTTTGGCTGATGTTCCTGGGTTTTGCGTTCAAAGCACCCGTGTTTCCTTTCCATACGTGGCTGCCTGATGCGCTGTTGGAAGGTCCGATCGGCATGGCCGTTGTTCTTGCGGGTTTGAAACTGGGCACGTTCGGTTTTATGCGCTTCAGCATCCCGTTGCTACCCGATGCGTCGAAAAGCGAGACCGTCGTCATGGTTGTGGTGGTGCTCGGGCTCTGCGCGATTCTCTATGGAGCCTGGATGGCCTTGGTGCAAGCCGATTTTCGACGATTGCTGGCCTACAGCAGCGTCAGTCATCTGGGCTTTGTCGTCGTGGGATTGTTTGCCTTGAACTATCAAGGTCTGCAAGGCAGCTTGCTCACGATGATCAATCTGGGCTTCAGCACGGCGGGACTCTTCTTCATCGCCGGGTTTCTCTACTCTCGGCAGGAGACGACTCAATTATCGGCATTCGGCGGAATGGCGAAACAGGTACCGCTTCTGGCGACTTTCTTCCTCATTATCGGGCTGGCCTCGATCGGACTTCCCGGAACCAACGGTTTTGTCGGCGAGTTTCTCATCCTATTGGGGGCGTTCAAGGCCAAATGGTGGTTCGGTGCCATCGCCGTTCTTGGTGTCATTTTCGGAGCCGCATATTTTTTGTGGTACTACGAGCGTGCGATGTTGGGTCCCTTGGGGGCTGCGGTGAAAGGGACGATGAGCGACCTGCAACCGCGCGAGAAGATCATCGCGCTGTCGCTGTCGGTCATGATTCTCTGGATCGGGCTCTATCCGTCACCCTTCTTACGCATCATGAACGGATCGGTTCAAGCACTCGTTGATCGAGTGTCTCACGAGACGAAGGTCTCTCTAGACGGCAATCAACTCGGAAGAGGGTATTAGGTCGCGCGATGGGAGAGTACGCATTGCTCTATATCCTTTTCGCCCCGTTTGCAGGAGCTCTGGCGTTGATTTTTGTTTCCAATCGACAGCCACTGCTTGTGCGAAGCATCGCGGCAAGTGCCGCATTCGTGTCGCTGCTTGCGTCGCTGTATCTCTTTTATGCATATGATCCGGTGAAAGGCGGATTTCAGTTCGTTCAGAAGTATGAATGGTCAAAACAGCTCGGCATTTCATTGCATCTTGGTGTGGACGGGATCGGGACGCCTCTCGTACTCGCTTCTTCCATTTTGTTGTTCGCCGGCATCTTTGTCTCGTGGCACATCAAGGACCGGACGAAAGAGTTTTACATCTGGCTGCTGATCTTGGCTGCCGCCACGATCGGCGTGTTCATGTCTCTCGACCTGTTCTTCCTCTATTTCTTCTACGAGATGTCCGTCATCCCGATGTACTTGTTATTGGGGATGTGGGGCAGCCACACGAAGAAATATTTGGAGATGACCGATCCCAAGGGTCTGAAATTGCGCGATTCGGTCGGGTTCATCCTCAACTTTGGAGCGAACAGCAAAGAATATGCGGCGATGAAATTGGTGCTCTTCCTGTCCGCGTTCGCCGTCGTCGCCCTCATGGGCATCTTACTGATCTATAAATATTCCGGCCTGAACACCTTCGATATCCTGGTGCTCCGTGAGCAGGCGAATTTCATGCATATTCCCGCGCTCGGCACGACATTGGATAAGATCATATGGATATTGATCTTCTTCGGCTTCGCCTCGATCGCCCCGCTGTGGCCCTTGCACTCGTGGTCCCCGGTCGGCCATGCAGCTGCTCCGGCCGCTACCAGCATGCTTCATGCGGGCGTCTTGATGAAGCTGGGGCACTTTTCCATTATTCGGGTGGCCTTCGAGATTCTCCCGGAAACGACCAGGGAACTGATGCCGATTGCAGCCGTTCTTTGCATGTTCAGTATCATTTACGGCGGCTTCGTGGCGTTTTACGCCAAAGACACCAAGTACGTGATCGGCTATTCCAGCTCCAGTCACATGGGCTACGTGTTCCTCGGTATGGCGGCCTTGAATTACATCAGTTTAAGTGGTGCCGTCATCTACATGTTCGCCCATGCCATGGCGACCGGCATGCTCTTCGCCATGGCTGGGTGGGTCTATGACCAAACCCATTCACGTGACATTCCTTCGTTGGGCGGCCTTGCGAACAAAATGCCGTTCATCTCGGCCTGTTTTCTCATAGCTTGTATGGCGTCGATCGGGATGCCCGGCACGGTGAATTTTATCGCGGAAATCATGATCATCGTCGGGAGTTGGAATAAGTATCCCCTCCAAGTGATCGTCGCCATGTTGGGTATCGTGCTGACTTTGGCGTACCTCTTCAAAATGATGCGGGGCCTTTTCTATGGCCCGATGAACCAAAAGTACAGCCATGCCCACGATGCAATTTCTACGGTCGACCGTCTGCCTTTGTTGATCATGATCGCCATCAGCGTCGGGTTTGGAATCTTCCCGATGCATCTCTACGACGTAGTCCGTTCCGGAGTGGATCCGTTAGTCGCCAAGATTACGCACGTGGTGCCAGTCGCCCAAACCGGCGAGGGCCCGGTAGTGAGGAGTGAAGCGACCATCCCTGCACCGACTGGTACCGCGTCGGTGGCCGCTAACAAGCTTTTACGTGGCTCGTCTGAGGTTTCGGTGAAAGGGCGCGAATGACGTTCTCGTTGAGCATGACCTTCTCCGATCTTCTGCTGTTATTGCCGGAGATTTTCCTGACCTGCTGGCTTTGTGTGGTCCTCATCGTCGATTTTTCACTTCCGCGCTTACCCAAGGAGCGATTGGCCTATCTCAGTGTCGCCGGGCTTGTCATCACACTCGGCTGTTTGGTGTGGTTTGACTTCCAGCATATTTCCGGTGCGCTCTTTGGCAACATGTTCGTGCTGGACCGCATGGCGATTTTTTTCAAAGTCATTATTTTGGGAGCGACGATACTCGTCATCCTCGCATCGATCGAGTACGTCAATCGCTTTACCCTGTTCAGAGGAGAGTATTATTGTCTCGTCGTCATGGCGGCGCTCGGCATGATGTTTATGGCGTCCGCCAACGATTTGCTATCCGTCTTCGTCAGCCTGGAGTTCGCAACGCTGGGGTTCTATGTTCTCGTGTCGTACCTACGAGATGATTTGGCTTCTAACGAAGGGGGGCTCAAGTTTTTTATCCTGGGTGTTTTTGCCGCCGGTCTGCTCGCCTACGGGATCAGCCTCGTCTATGGTGAAACCGGCAAGCTGGTCTTTTCGGAAATGGCGTCCGCCCAGGCAACACCCGGCTTGATCATCGGGTTTCTGCTGATCTTTGCCTCTCTTGGATTTAAGATCGGCGCGGTTCCATTTCACGCCTGGATCCCCGATACCTACCACGGGGCTCCGACTCCTGTAACGACCTTTTTGTCGATCGCTCCAAAAGCTGCGGCCTTTGCGATCTTACTCCGCATTTTCCTGGTGGCGTTGGGCACGTTCAAGCCGTTATGGGTCTCCTTCTTAGTGGCGGTGTCTATCCTGTCGATGACCTACGCCAATATCGTGGCCATTGCACAACGCAACATCAAGCGATTGCTGGCGTATTCGGGGATCGCTCAAGTCGGGAACGTGTTGATCGGTCTCGCAGCGGGAACCAAAATGGGAAGCGATGCCATTCTGTTTTATATTCTGGCGTACCTATTTGCCAATATTGGGGCCTTCGCCGTCGTGATTGCCGTCAGCCAGGCCATCGGAAGAGATGAGATTGAGGATTACCGAGGCCTCAACAGACGGTCGCCGTTTCTGGCGTTTGCCATGTTGTTGTTCCTCTTATCCCTGGCCGGTGTGCCACCGCTCGCAGGGTTTATCGGCAAACTGTACATTTTCGTGGCGGCCATCAAGGAGGGGCTCTATACATTGATCGCCGTGGGGCTGATCAACATCGTGATCTCGATGTATTATTACCTCATCGTCGTGAAGCATATGTACATCAATGAGCCGGTGGATCCCTCTCCTATTGCGATTTCTGGTCCGATGAAATCGGTAATTTATATCGGTTTAGCTGGAACTTTGGTGATCGGCATTTATCCCCAACCGTTCACCGATTGGGTGGTCAGCGCGACGCTTATGTTTGCGAATTTCATCGGTCCTTCGGCTGCTGTCAGCCCTCCGGGACCCGGCTAGG
>JBBIKN010000075.1:0-17086 GCA_037445435.1 Nitrospira sp.
AGTTGGTCCTTGAGGTGCTTCGCATTCAAAGCTTTATAGCGATGGGTCGGTTGACTGGCTCTAAGCTGCGTGTTAGCATGCAGAGAAGTGTTTTAAAGCTGCATTTTTTCATGTAATTTCGACCTCTGAATCTCCCAGGGTGGGGCTGTGGCGCAGTTGGGAGCGCGCGTGAATGGCATTCACGAGGTCGCCGGTTCAATCCCGGCCAGCTCCACCAAACCAGCTTGCTCGTACCGATCGCTACTTTTGGTCTTATCGTAATTAAGGCGGTCAGATAAACACCAGCGGTGTTTCTGTACTCCAAGATGCTAACCCATCACCTATCATCCCCTGGATTCAATTTCCTTCAGTTCCCTCGCCTCCCGACCTGTTGACTGTCTCGTCCGTTCGAGTTCATCTCGGGTGACCCAGTTGTTTACTTTCACACGGAAGGTTTGTGCCCATGCTTCAAATCGAGTCGCTCAGTAAACAATATTCCACGAAGGTGCTGCTTACCGAGGCATCGGCACATCTTCGCCCTCACTCACGAGTCGGCCTCGTCGGACCGAACGGCGCCGGGAAGACGACGCTGTTTCGCATGATCCTTGGGGAAGAATCACCGGACAAGGGCTCCATCCGCAAGCGTCCTCGGCTCCAGATCGGCTACCTCCCGCAGGAGCTGGAAACCATCACCGGCAAGACCGTCCTCGACGCCGCGCATCGTGACGAGTACCCTGAGCACGAAGCGAAGCGCATCCTGATGGGGTTGGGGTTTACGGAAGTCGATTTTGATCGTCCTGTGGAGAAATTGTCCGGTGGCTACCGGATGCGGGTCGCGCTGGCGCATCTGCTCTTGTCGAACCCCGACGTGCTCATGCTCGACGAGCCGACCAATCATTTGGACAAGCCGACACAACGCTGGTTTGAGCAATTTTTAGTTAATTCGGGCATGACGCTTCTGATTATCAGTCACGACACCGCCTTTCTGGATCGTGTCGTCACGCACATCTGGGAACTACGGCACCATAAAATCGAGGAGTACCGCGGCAACTACTCGCTCTTCCGAAAATTGAAAGCCGAAAAGGATGCTCAATTGCAAGCCTCTGCGGCTCGCCAGGCTAAAGAGATCACCCGGGTTCAGAAGTTCGTCGACCGGTTCCGCTACCAAGCGAACAAGGCCAGCCAGGTACAATCCCGTCTCAAACAGCTCGAAAAGGTCAAGCGGATTGAAATCCAGCGAGATCCGAAACGAGTCAAGTTCAGATTCCCGCTTCCTTCGGCCAGCGGACGTCAAGTGCTGGACCTGCTCGGAGCGAGCAAACGGTACGGTGAAAAGGTGGTCTACAAGACGCTCGATTTCTCGGTGGAGCGAGGCCAGCGTATCGCGCTGGTGGGAGAAAACGGCGCGGGAAAGAGTACCCTCTTGAAGATGCTCGCCGGCGTGCTTCCTCCAGATACAGGCACGCGGACCGTGGGACACGGTGTGACGTTGCACTATTTCGCCCAGCATCAGGCGGAAACCTTGAACCCCGAGCACTCGATTCTCGAATCGCTGGAAGAAGTCACCAAACATGCGGAGATGAATTTTCTGCGTGGGATTGCGGGCGCCTTTTTGTTTTCCGGCCAAGATCAGAAGAAGCCGATTAAGGCGTTGAGCGGTGGTGAGCGAAACCGAGTGGCCTTGGCCCGCATGTTGGTCGAGCCCGCCAATACCTTGCTGCTTGACGAGCCGACGAACCATTTGGATCCGGCCTCAGTGGATGTGCTCACGGATGCATTGGCGGAATTTCCCGGGACCATCATCTTTATTTCCCACGACCCGACGTTTTTGGCGCGCATCGCCACCCGGGTCGTTGAGATCGAAGAGGGACAGGCTCGAAACTACATCGGCGATTATGAGTACTATCTGTGGAAGAAGGCCCAGGAGTTCGAGTCGATCAAGGAAACGAGTGAAGAACTCGAGACGGCGCCGCAGCCCACCTCATCCGGCCCTACGCGCGCGATGGAACAGCAAGTACTGTCAAAAGGACGAGGCGGCGAGCGGCGTGACCTGACCAAGACACAGGCGCGATTGGAAAAGCAGGTGGTCCGGGCAGAAGCCGAGATCACCGAGGCCGAGGCCAGGATCAAAACCCGCGAGGCGGAACTGGCCAATCCGAAACTCTACGAAGACTTCGGCAAGTGGAACACCTTGCATGAAGAACAAGAAGAATGGAAACGCGATCTCGAACGACTGACTTCGCGATGGGAATCGCTGTCGGCCGAACTTGAAAATGTGAAACAAAAACTGGGTGCGTTGTGCTAACCCTTGGAGGACGTTCCAAAAGCCTCCGCAGCAAGGCCGTAGTGATCGAAGAAGGGAGGGCGTACTGTTTCTGGTACGTCGAGGAATCTGAGTGAAACGAGAAACGAAGCTGACGGGCTCTTCAACGCCCTGCTAGACGGAGGCTTTGAGGGTTTCTTCGAGATAGTAGTACAACCAGCGATTCTTCTCTTTCGTCACCAATTCATCCCACACCACACCGATCAAGAATCCTTTCTTCTCCCAAGGTTTGACCCAGGCAACGGTGCCGTCGAGCTTTTCCTGCTGCTCGACTCGATCGGAGTCGAGGAATGCGAGCGAGACGGTGACCCTCTCATTGGTGGGAAACCGCTCCTTGGTATGAAAACCGGCGCCGATTTTGTTCACGTTATCCAGTACCGCAGTGCAGGCACGTCCGCCGCTCTTCGGGGCCACCAACGCGGAACCGACCAATTCGGCCCGCACGAATTTCCGCCGTTCACTCAGAGCGGCCACATTGCCCGATGGTTTTACCTCTCCTCGTTTCATGGCCTAAGTATAACCGATTAGAAAAGAAAGTAAACTAGGGCAATCGGCCCTATGGCCCCGGTTTAGGCCGGTAATATTGCCGGTCTTTCAGCTGCTCTGGAAGGTGGGTTTGCTCGGTTTTCGCGAGAGGGTCATCGTGGACATAGCGGTACCGTTTTCCATAGCCTAAGTCCCTCATCAGGGATGTCACGGCATTCCGAAGATGGAGCGGAACCCCAAGATTTCCATAGGTTTTTGCATCCTCTAGCGCTTCCAGGAGACCGACGTAGGACGCGTTATCTTTGGGTCGTGATGCCAAGAAGGTGGTGCCCTGAGCTAGATTGATCTGCGCCTCTGGGAGTCCCACGAACTGGACGGCCTGCGCCACCGCTGTCGACACAACAAGGGCCATGGGGTCGGCATTGCCGACATCTTCCGACGCGAAGATCACCATCCGTCTGGCAATGAATTTTGGATCTTCACCGCCGTTCAGCATGCGGGCCAGCCAATAGAGCGCCCCGTTCGGATCGGAATCGCGAAGGCTTTTGATGTAGGCCGAGACGACGTTGTAGTGTTCTTCGCCCGCTTTGTCGTACCGGAGTGCCTTGTTGCCCAGCGCCGCTTCCAACGTCGCTCCGTCAATCACCCTTGTCCCATCGGGTCCGGCCGGCGCTTGCATCACCACGAATTCCAGCGAAGTGAGCAGTGCCCGCGCATCGCCGTTCCCGAACGAAATGAGTCGTTGTCGAGCGTCAGGCGACAAGCAGGCCTTCCATCTCCCCAGTCCTCGCTCGACGTCTGTGAGCGCACGATCCAGAATCCGACCCAATGCCTCCTCCCTAAGCGGCTCGAGCACGACAACCAAAGACCTTGACAGCAATGGACTGATGACCTCAAAGGAAGGATTCTCCGTAGTCGCACCGACCAGAATGATGGTGCCTCGTTCGACATGGGGGAGAAACGCGTCTTGCTGGGCCTTGTTAAAGCGGTGAATTTCATCCACAAATAAGATGGTCCGTCGTCCATTGATCGATCGGCGCTGTTCGGCCGCTTTGATGATGGTGCGCAACTCAGGCACACCGCTCGTCACAGCCGAGAACGGGATAAATTGCGCCTTCGTATGCCGGGCGATCAGATGGGCCAGTGTCGTCTTCCCCGAGCCAGGCGGCCCCCAGAAGATCACGGACGAGAGTTGATCGGCTTCGATGGCCCGCCGCAGCGGTCGATCCGGCGCCGTGATGTCGTCTTGCCCCACAAAATCAGCGAACGCATGTGGGCGCATCCGTTCTGCGAGAGGGGCTTTAACTGTGTCATCACGATCGGGAGAGGTAAATAGATCAGGAGTCTCATCACGAGATCGGGTCATCTCACTCCTTCATAATAATAGCGTGAATTGTATACGCCCCTCCGTATGATCGCAAAGGGACCTCTTGACCATGTAGACCATCGATGGTACGAACATCGCAACCGACGGAGCTGACCGTGCAAGCTCAGATCAACGGCATCACCCTCGCATTCAACGACCAGGGAGCCGGCCTTCCCCTTGTCTTCCTCCACGCCTTTCCCCTCAACCGCACCATGTGGGCTGACCAGGAGAAATCGCTCTCGTCCCAATTCCGAGTCATTACGATTGACCTGCGCGGACATGGAGAATCGGACGCGCCCCTGTGGCGCTATACCTTGGACCAAGCAGCCGATGATGTGATCGGGCTGCTGGATCACTTGTCGATCCAGCAGGCAGTCTTCATCGGACTTTCCATGGGCGGCTACATCCTGTTTGCTCTATATAGAAAGTATGCGGAGCGCGTAAGGGGATTGGTGCTCGCCGACACAAGAGCTCAGGCAGATACGGCGGAGGGGACAGCAGCGCGATTTCAAATGGCGCAGACGGCCTATAGGAATGGACCCTCGGCCGTTGCCGACATCATGATTCCGAAATTGTTAAGCCCCGCGACGATGCAAACAAAGCCGGAGCTAGTGCGACGAGTGCGCAGGATGATCGAAGGCAATCAAATCAGCGGCATCGCCGGGGATTTAATGGCGATGGCGGAACGGCCTGATTCCATTCCGCTGTTGAAACAAATCACCTGCCCCATCCAAATCATCGTGGGAGAACTAGACGTCCCGACCCCACCTGCCGAGGCCAGGCTTATGGCGGGGAGGATTCCCCATGCCCACTTGGCCATCATTCCAGCCGCCGCCCATCTCTCCAATCTGGAACAACCTGACAGTTTCTCGGAGATCGTCCGGGCATTTGCTTTTGGCTTACCGAGATGATGGGACGGACGAAGGACTGACCGCAAGGCAATCAGTCGGCATCGCCCACGCTGGTTTTGTGGATCAGCTTCAAAAATTCTAAGCGGGTCTGTGGTTGGCTGCGGAAGGCCCCGAGCATGGAGCTGCTGACGGCCACGGTGTTCTGCTTCTCCACGCCACGCATCATCATGCACAGATGACGCGCTTCGACGACGACCCCGACGCCATGGGCGTTTAACTTGGTACTTAACGTTTCGGCGATTTGGACGGTCAACCGTTCCTGAACTTGCAGTCGCCTGGCGAATGCATCGACGATCCGTGGGATTTTGCTCAAGCCCACGACCTTCTTATTGGGTAAATATCCGACGTGGACTCTCCCAAAAAACGGCAGCAGATGATGCTCGCACATGCTGAAGAAATCGATGTCTTTGACGATGACCATCTCGTCGTATTCGATCGGAAACAGCGCACCGTTCAACAGATGGTCGATATCGCGCTGATAGCCCTGCGTCATAAAAGCCAGAGCTTTAGCCACACGTTCGGGCGTTTTGAGCAGACCGTTTCGACTCGGCTTCTCCCCCAAGGCGAGCAACATTTCCGTGACCAGCGATTGGAGAACCGGCAAATCCGGTGGCTTTCCGCTCCCACTGGTGTCTTCCACCGGCATCCGACGCTTCTGTCTCTGTTGCTTACTCACGAGTCCCCCTAATCGTTCACTGGATGCCCGCGTATTCGAAATAGTTGTCCCTCGTCTCGATCACGCCGACCTTCTGGAGCTGCCCCGCCGGCAGCTGGGGCTCCAGGATCTCCCAAATCAGTTTGACGATATTTTCGCCGGTGGTCGTCAGTTCGGCGAACGAGGGGTCGCAATTGAGGTCACGATGATCGAATCGATCGACCACGCTCGTATTCACCAGCCGATCGAGATCCTGGATGTTCTGCCCTTCGCCACCGCTCTTGACCGTGACCAGCACGACGTAGTTATGCCCATGGCCGTTGGGGTTATTACACTTTCCAAATGCCGCCCAGTTCTCTTCGGACGACAGCTGGTCCGTGTGCAGCCGGTGTGCGGCGCAAAACCTATAGCGCCTTGTCACATGTACCGGTGACATTCGATCGTGAGTCTCTGGGGGTGGAATCAATGCCAGGACCGCCCGTCCTACGAGCGATCCTGGCGTGGAGGCCTTTATCAGCTTTCGTCGACGATCCCGTGACAGCGCTTAGGCGCTGAACGAGCTGCCGCAGCCGCATGTCGTCTTCGCTTGTGGGTTCTTGATTGAGAAGCCCGAGCCCTGCACACTGTCGACATAGTCGACTTCCGCACCTTGAAGCAGAGGCGCGCTCTGCGAGTCCATGATGAGCTTCACATCGCCCTTTTCGATGATTGTATCGTCTTCGGCCATTTTGGATTCAAATGCCATCCCGTATTGATAACCATGGCACCCGCCGCCGCGGACATACACCCGCAATCCGACGACGTCTTTTTCTTCGGCCATCAACTCCTTAATTTTTTGCTCCGCCACCGGCGTGATTGTAACCATCGTCTTCCTCCTCTATATATAGATCAGCCCAACCCGCACCAACGGGCTAGAACGTTAGTCTAACACCTCTCGCTCGAATATCAACCCCATGCCTCTGTGGTCGTTGTTTCCGTGGTCGTTGTTTTGGGATTCTCCCATTTGGCTTCCGGCACACGCACGACGACATCGCCCAACACACGGGCCTGACAGGCCAGCCGATGCCATGGCTCCATCAACGCTTCCCGATCGAGCAGGTCCTGCTCGTCGAAATCAATCTCCGAGAGATGCTCATGGCCTATTTGGACTTCCACACGACACGTCGTGCAGGAAGCATTCCCCCCACAGTCGTGATTCAACCGAAAACCCAATTCTTTCGCCGCATCAAGGAGCGAAATATTTTCATCCACGTCTCCGCTTCGGCCGTTTGAATGCAGAAAGGTTACTCGTGGCATGACGTCTCCTACGATTGAGCACCGATGCTGGCCGGTGCCTGCTGATAGGGACAGCGCTGCAGCCGAATATGATCTTCGTATTCGTGACGGAATAACTTCAGGCTGCTCTGCACCAACACCGATGCGCCCGTGACGAGGGTACAGTACCCGGTCCCTTTGACGAATCCACAGAGCTGCAGCATGCTATCGAGATCTTTTTGGGTGCCCTCCCCCCCTTCAATCTTAGTCATCAAAGCAGCTAAATTCATAGTTCCCATCCGACAGGGAGGACACTGACCGCAACTTTCGTTCTTGAAAAAATTGGAAAAGTGCAGCGTCTTGGCCACCATGCAAGTCGCATCGTCGACGACGATGACCCCGGCTGACCCCAACCCCGTCCCGGCTTTCTTCAACGAATCGAAGTCCATGGGAAGATCCAACTGATCCGCCGTCACCATGGAAAACGCGGGACCGCCCGGAAAGACCGCCTTGATCTTGCGACCGTTAGAAACCCCACCGCCGCATTGTTCGATCAGATCTCGAATCGTCACACCCATCGGCATCTCGTACACGCCGGGTCGATTGACCGCTCCACTCAGCGAAAACATCATGGTGCCGGGACATTTCTCCGTCCCAACCTGAGTGAACCACGCAGCGCCCTTATACAGAATTCGAGGAATATTGCACAGGGTCTCCACATTATTGACGAGGGTTGGTTTTCCATAGAGGCCGAAGTCGGTCGGATAGAACGGGGGCTTTTGTCGCGGCATCGCCGGACGGCCCTGCATCGACTCAAGCATGGCCGTCTCTTCGCCGGCCACGTAGCTGCCATGACCTTCAAAAACTTCCAATTCAATATCGATTCCGCTACCCAATACGTTTTTTCCGAGAAATCCCCGCTCTTTCGCTTGCGCCAAAGCCTTCTTTAAATTCTGCTGTTCTTCATGATACTCATGGTTCACATAGATAAAAGAGGCCTTCGCTTGCACCGTGAAGGAGGCGATCAGACAGCCCTCGATCAATTGGTGCGGCAAGGTCTTCAGTAAATGACGGTCTTTAAAAGTCCCCGGTTCATGTTCCCCGGCATTGCAGACGAAATAACGCTCCTTCACCCGGTGACTGAGGACCTTGTCCCATTTGATTCCCGTCGGGAATCCGGCTCCACCACGCCCTCGGAGGCCGGATTTCTTTAGTTCATCAATAACTTGAGACGCTTTCAATTCCTTCACGCAACGCTTCCAGGCCTCATAGCCACCGATCTTGAGATATCCCTCGATCTCCCAAGGAGCGCCCTCCGTCTGTTGCACAAGGCGTGGTTCTGTGGCCGTAGGCATACGCGTACCCGTTTCCGTCCTCAACGTGGAGGTTGTACTATACGGCTCCACCTCTCCATCCGTCAAGGCAACTGCTTGTAAATGGGCCTGAATCTCAATGATTCAGGCTAGGAGACCTAGCTCTGCGCTGGGCGTAGAGGGCAAGAAAATTGATATAAGACCTGGCCGGCGAGGATCCTCCCACCGGCCAAGAATATACGACCTACCTAAAATGGCTGCCGGCTCCCATGAAGAACAGCATGGGGATCGAGAGCATGAAATTCACACGCGACGCCAGTAATGCCGTCCGTCCCCATTGTGCCATTTCGGGCGGTGCGGGAGTTCCCTGCGCGGCCGCGGTGACAGCGGCAATGATCTTCTTCTGGTTCGGCCAGATGATCCCATGGACGTTGCCCATCATGATAATGCCGAGCAACCCACCGATCGCCAAGGCCACGGCTCCTGTTCCGCCTTTGTGGTACATGTGGCCGTACAACAACACGCCGGCCAACACGGTGACGGTGGCCCCATGCCGAAACCAATTGAGCGCAGCAGGCATCAGTTTCGGAATCACGATGTTCTTGGTCGGCCCGTCCAGGCTTTTCAAGAAGGCGGCATTGATCAAGTTGAAAAAATATAAGAGCCCGATCCAGGTGATCCCGGCCAGGAAATGAATCCAGCGAAGAATCATGTTGGCCCACTCGGCCTCACCAGCGCCAATGCCCGTTAAACCCAAATATATGACGATCAACACGATGGTGAGTACAAATCCCACTCCCATCGTCTGCATCGGATCTTCAAGAAATTTCATAACTCCCCTCTCTTCGAACGGTTGACTGCCTAAGTCAGTTTCTGTACTGCAGCCTTTCTCCCAATGTCAAGCCATCACGACTCGTGACTTGACATCGGCAATGGGCCGAACCTGTCACAAGATGGTGCGTGGCGATGGTAAGTGCGGACGCCTGAGGAGTTTCTATGTCATCAGTCGATCCACGGTGCGACAGAGTTCCCGCACCGCGTTGGCCGACGTTTCCAACGCTGCCCGTTCATCAGTGGTCAGTTCATACTCGAGAATCTGTTCAGCCCCGCCCAGGCCGATCTTCACGGGAACCCCGACGACGACGTCTTTGAGTCCGTATTCTCCTTCACACAGGACGGCACATGGCATCACCTGCTTCTCATCCTTCTGGATCGATTCAACCATCGCCACCGCCGAGGCGGACGGAGCATAGAAGGCGCTGCCGGTCTTTAAGAGGCTCACGATTTCGGCTCCACCCTCCCTCGTTCGTTTGACGATGGCATCGAGTTTCTCCTTCGACATCAGTTCCGACACCGGCCTTCCCCTCACGGTCGTATAGCGCGGCAGCGGCACCATCGTATCACCGTGTCCGCCCAACACCATCGCCTGCACCTCCGTGGCCCGTACGTTGAGTTCTGCAGCGATAAACGTCCGCATTCTTGCCGAGTCCAACACGCCCGCCATGCCGATGATCCTCGATTTGGGAAGTCCGCTGACGGAACGCGCCACATGGACCATGGCATCCAAGGGATTGGTGACGAGGATGAGGATAATGTCCGGGGAGCGGGACACCAATTCTGTGACGACGGATTTTACGATTTTCGCATTCGTCGCCAACAACTCGTCTCGGCTCATGCCCGGTTTTCTCGGCATGCCCGACGTGATCACCGCGATCGACGACCCAGCAGTTTCCCCGTACCCGTTGGTGCCGACCACCTGGGTGCTGTACCCACAGACCGGCCCGGCTTGTGTAATATCCAGCGCCTTGCCCTGCGGAACCCCTGGGGCAATATCGACCAGTACCACGTCGTAGAGATCCTTTTCGGCCAACCGCTGCGCCGTCGTCCCTCCGACGTTCCCCGCCCCCACTACCGTAATTTTTGATCGCTCCATCATGTCCTCACATCGAGGGGGCCGAGGATTGAGCAGTCTAAGTTCATCGCTCAGTCCTCAGTCCTTCGCCCTCAGTCCTAATCTAATGTTCGTGCTCCGTCCAGCCCGCAACTTTAAAGTTGATCGTGCAAACGAAATTGTCTCCGTCATAGAAGTTGACCTTGATTTTCTTCTTGCCGAACGTTTTTTCCAGAAACTCCTCCGGATTGTCGACGAGCTCCCGGTACCCGCCGGGAGGATACTCACCCAGGTCATGAAACACCACGATCATTCCTTCTTTGACTTCCTGCAATACTTTTACTCGGCAACGAGGATAGACTTCCCAGAACTTTGCTTCAATCATCTCCTTCGTCGGCTCCGGACGGTCTTCACCGGGTTTCACCGTTTGTCCGAACTTCGCTAATCGGCGGACATAGGGATACTGATGCCCAGTAAAGAGCTTATACAACCATGCAGGGATCGTCGGCTTTCCGATCGAGTTCGTCATGTTCTGGAGTTCTTACGCCGTCAATTGCCTGTAAATTCCGGGCAACTTCGCCGGGAGTGCTTCGATGCGGTCTATGACGCAGTACCGTGCATCGGCGTACATGCGGCGAAGATACTTCTCAGCGTCCCGGTCGATCGTGATACAAAAGGCCCCGACTCCTCGTTGTCTTGCCTCGCGGAGTGCCGCCTTCGTATCTTCCAACGAGTAGTCGTCCTTGTACTGGTCGTCCAATGGTCTTCCGTCGCTCAACAGCACGAGCACGCGGTTCTTGGCTTCCCGAGACAGTAGCTTCGCCGTGGCGTGTCGGATGGCGGCACCGTCTCGATTCTGATGACGAGGAACCAAGCCACCAAGCCGATAAGCGGTCGCCGCCCCAAGGCGATCGTCAAAGTCTTTGATGGTGAGAAACTCGACCCTTGCTCGTCCTTGCCCCGAGTAGGCATAGAGTCCATATTGATCACCGATGGCATCCAGTGCTTCACAGAGCAGCACCAGACCTTCCTTCTCAATGTCGATCACCCGCCGACCGGTTCCAAGATTTCGGCTTGTCGATCCGCTGATATCGATGAGGAAGGCTACCGCCACATTGCGGTCTCGTTTTTCTCGCCGGATATACAACCGATCGTCGCCTTCTATGCCCACCCGTAATTCCCCTGCTCGTCGGATCGCGGCATCGAGATCCACCTCTTCCCCATCGGATTGCCCGGCGACGCGGCGGAACGCTAAAGGACGCAAGCCTTCAAACAAGCGGCGCAGCGACTTGGCGGTACCCTGTTGGGAAGCCAAGGTCTCAGTGACGAAGTCGTCGGGCCCGGAATCCGCCGGTTGTTCCACCACACGGCACCAATTCATCCGGTAGTCTTCAATCCGATAGTCCCACTCGGGGTAGAGGGTGGCTTGTCCGTCATGAGCCGTGAGCTCCCGAGTCGGTTGTGTGTCTACCTCAAGTGCGAGGCGCTCTTCCACAAGGGACGGCAATGAACGTCCCTCGCTCAACACATCGCTGTCTCCGGAATTTTGTTTACCGCTCCGGACAGTCTCCCTTATTCGACCGTCCGATTGTGTCGGAACGTCGCGTTGCTGGTCGAATTGTTCCTGACTCCACGTGATGAACTCCGGATTCATCGAGCCACGATAAGCCAAATCGGTCACGGCTTGGTATTGGTCACCCGGTTGCTCCGGTTTCGTCTGTCCCGTGTCTATATCTTGTGGTCCCTCGCGCTGCTCCACAGTAATCATCTCGCCGCGACCCGCCAGCAATTCATCCAACCGAACATAGACCCGATCGATCACACGAACCGTTTCTTCTGCCGTCGCCGTGGTCTTGAGAACGGACTGACACATGTCCCAGAGAATCGAGACTTCTTCCCTGACGGCCTTGGGCACCGCAGTATCTTCCGCTTCACCGGTGGAGAGCCTCAAGAGACTATCGACGATCAATTCCTTGGGCGTCACTCCTTGAGCCGGGTCGCGCGGCGTGATGGATTCAGCAGCTACGCGCGCAAGGTCGCACCGGAGTCCCGGATACTCGGTTTGCAGCAAGAATTCAATCCGCGCATCTTCCAGCACGGTCCAGAGGTCTCGCACCAGCATGGGACTCGGATACATCTGAAAAAAGGCGGCCAGTGTGCCCGGCCTGGCCTTCTCGGCTCGACCATACCGGCTTCGTACGGTTTCAATCAAATCGGTGAGAGATTCAAGCCTGAGACGGTAGGTACCGAACTCCACATGTCCCGCTTCATGCGCCGCCATCACGAGATAGAGACGTTCGTTTTCTTCAGCCGTCGGATACCGACGGAGCAGCGCCGGCAACGAAATGGTACTCCCATCGCCGCTGACCGTCGTGCGGGCTGGTGATGTCAACGAATCCGGAAGCGCCGTCACGGCGACGTCGGTTCCACAGAGTCCCTGGACGAATAGTTTCACTCGTCGCGCCACCTGCCGAAACGACACCCCGCTCAAGGCTTGTTCGACCGAAGCCAATGCTTTCCTTGACTCCACCGAAAAATAGGCACGCGCTCCGTCCGGGCTGTAGGCCGCGACTTCCATCCCAGCCTTAAACCAATTCTCAAATCGCGTAACCGCTTCGGGTCCATTTCCGATGAGTCCGACGAGTTCGGAGGCTCGGCGCAGGTACTCACATGTTACTTCAGCGTGCTTTTCCGCGAGCAAGGCGCCGTACTGCAACAGCCGGATTCGCCATTCCACTGACGGCAACATCCTCAAGAGGTCGGATGACTCTGCGAGCCACGTGATGCTGGACTGGGGGGAATGCTCAGCTAGCAGGAGGCACAGGGATACGACTTGTTCCCGAACGGGAGGGTCTTCGATGTGTCCAAGGATCGATGGACTGGTTCTGAGAAACTCCATGGTCGCCACATAGTCCGGCTTCCCGAGGCTGTTCGGCACAATCAATTTCATTCCCAATGTCGCCCAATCCTTCACGCTTTCCAATGGCAGCACAGGGGCCAGCTTGGAGATTTGTCGGATGAACTCAAGCCCGACGACGACATTGATCTCAGTCAGTTCAAGGCCGATATTGAGCCAGGGCCGCAATTGCGAAACAGGAACAACGGACAGAATGTGCGGCGCCTGTCGGATGTATTCGAGCGCGACGTTGGCATCTTGCTCAGCGATGTCCAGACCCAGTATAAGGACTTCTGGGCGCGCTTCGACCGGTTCGATCAGCCCAAGGACCAAGGGACTATCTTTGAAGTATTTGAGTGCTGAGGCTCCGGAAGACTGAGCCAATGCCACTCCGAGATCGAGCCAAATCAGGATATGCGAGAGACCGACCCGTCGGTCAAGCTCAGGCAATGCCGCCACCGCTGAGTCGGCCGCCTTTTCAGACAACTCCTGGAGCTCATCCAGCAGGGTGACCACCCGTACCTCGGCATCCGGTCTGCCTGTGACTTGCGGCAAATCAGCCACCAGTGTTTCTGCGACCGCCAGACTCAACTCTGGGGCCAGCCGCTGGAGCAAGATCTGTCGACTCGACGTGTCCGTCATGACCTATCCCGAAACTCGGTTGAAGGGACGGATTGTAAAGCAGCGAATTACCCTTGTAAACTAGAGGCTCCGCCATCGTTTGGAGGAGGTCCGGTCCATGGCTGAACCGACGCAGGAAAGCCTCGAGAAGATACGGAAGTTCATACAAGGTTTTGCCGAAAAAAGCGGAACCACGATGCATCCCAATACGGCCGTGACGGAGGCGGTGGTCAAGGGATTAGCGTCCCATATCGACGAACTGGGAAAACCGCTCTGCCCATGCAACTTTTACAAGGACAAAGAAGCCGAAGCCAAGCTTCGGCGCTGGATCTGCGCCTGCGACGAAATGCAGATCTACAAATACTGCCACTGTCTGCTTTTCGTTCGAGAAGACGGAATGCCGATCACGGAATATTTGCCGGAGGGCCACGAAGGTCGGGAAGTGTATGGTCTGATCACCGATCCGACCCCCGACAAAGGTCGTGCTCTCAAGCACAAGGCCGTGCCGTCTCCAATCGTACCCGACGAATCCACCGCGGCGTCAGCGTCCTCGACATGATGTGGCGTGACCGGCAGCTCGGGTACTGGTTCATCTGTCTACTGCTGATCAGCAGCGCCGCATGTGGCACCGGCACATGCGGTGGTGTCTGGCTCATCAAGCCCACCTATCTTCAACGAGAAAGAACTCTTCGCCTACAGGGCGAAAGGGCGGGGAAGTGCGGCTGGACAAGTGTTTTTGCGCGCATCCTCCGGAAAAGCCGTGACTCAGGCTGGGGCTTCGATCTATTTGATTCCAATCGTGTCGTATACTCGCTATTGGTTCGACAAACATGTGAGAGAAAACTCCTGTCCGTCAAAAAGCGGGACATCGGCTTCAGAGCCCCTCATGACTCAGGGGTCGCCTGCTGAATGCTTACGTGAGGTCATGGCTCAGCTGCTGACCGATAAGCGCCTTACTCCCTATCTTCGTACGACGAGAGCCAATCCCACCGGCCACTTTTGGTTCACGAAAATTCCCGCCGGCCGCTATTATGTTGTCAGCCCCCTTGAGGGGAGTGGTGGAGCCCACCAGGATGAGCGGGCGGTGGGAATAGCCTGGCTGACGCTTGACCTCGAGATTGACGAAAAAGCAACCAACCTCGTGGTCACGGATTGCAAGAGCAGCCTCTGTTGAGCAACCGTTTCCAGCGCTATCGGTCTGCGAGGTCCAGTCATGAGGTAGGCCATGAGAATTCTGCTGGTTGAAGACGATGCGGATCTGGCTCAATTCATCAGAAAAGGATTGAAAGAAGAGCACTATGTGGTGGATGTCGCCACCGACGGCGAAGAGGGCTTGACGTTGGCCCTGGACAATTCCTATGACCTGATAATCCTTGACATCATGCTACCGAAGCTTGACGGCCTGACCCTCTGCCGCCGTATTCGGGACAAGCGGATCATGACGCCGGTGCTCTTATTAACGGCGCGCAATACAGTGGAAACCAAGGTCTCCGGCTTCGATACTGGCGCGGATCAATTTTTAGCGAAGCCGTTCGCCTTTGTGGAACTGCTCGCCCGTGTCCGGGCCCTCTTGCGGCGGGGCAGCTCCCAACAAATCGCGCATCTTCAAGCGGCCGACCTTCGATTAGACCCGGCTTCTCACCGTGTGTGGCGCGCGGGACGCGAAATCTCCCTGACGAATAAAGAGTATGCCTTGCTCGAGTTCCTCTTGCGGAACAAGAATCGCGTGCTCACTCGAACCGCAATCATCGAACATGTATGGGACATCAGTTATGACCCCATGACCAATATCGTCGATGCCCATATCCGGGCCCTCCGTGCGAAGATCGACCGAGACTTTTCGCCGCCCTTAATCGCCACGGTGCGCGGCGCCGGGTATATGCTCGAAGAGCCGGACGAATCGGCATGAAATCCCTGCGCAGCTTGATCAGTTGGTCCGCCTTCGTGTTGATGGCGGGGCTCCTCGTGTTTTCTGCGCTCGTATATGCCGCCAGCGAGATCTTGTTGCAGCGTTTTGTGGACGGACGGCTGCTCGTGTTGGCGGAAACCCTGGCCGAGTTCGTGGAGCGGCATCCCGAGATTTTTGAACACAGCGGCAAGGACATTGCCCCGACCAACGAATTGACCCAAAGCTCAACGGAACAGCATGTCCTGCCCGACGTGATCCACGCCCTTCGCCTCTTCTCAACCGACGGATCGCTCTTGTGGAGAAGTCCTCACGCCACTGTTTACGGGTCGCTTCCCCCGCGCGTGGTGGAACAGGTCCGTCTCAAAAATATCCTGTTCGAAACACTCGACGCACCCGATGGGACGCCCGCACGACACCTATTTCTCTCCCTCTTAGGCAAGGGTCATACACGGTACATCTTGCAGGCAGAAACGTCGTTGCTCCATTACCAGGAAACTCTGCATGGGCTTGTGTTTCTGCTGACCCTCGGATCCGGGGCCACTCTTATCCTGGCCTGGGTCGGCAGCCTCTGGCTGGCAAAGAAAGTGATGGCCCCCATTGAAGCTTTGTGTGCAGGCGCCGAAACCATGTCGGAAGCCGACCTTGGGAAACGACTGGTCTTGGATTCACCCTATCGAGAATTTCGGCGACTCACCCAGGCGGTCAACTCCGTATTGGATCGGTTTCAACGAAGCAGTGAGGTCCAACGGAACTTCTGCGAGATCGCCGCTCATGAGATGAAGACCCCCCTGACCATCCTGCAGGGCAACCTGGAAGTCGCGCTCATGAAAGCGAGGACCGTCGAAGAATATCGCGAGGTGCTGCTCAACAATCTCCAGCAAGTGGAGCGCCTGATCACCTTGACACGCCCATTATTGACCCTCGCGAAGTTTACCAGCAGCAAACCGCCGGTCAATCTCGTCCCGCTCGCTTTGGAACCTCTGATTCAAGAGATCGTGGATGAGTTGATTCTCTTGGCAGATGATCGCCAGATTACATTGACGTTCGAATCCCACCCGGTACCACCCATTCTCGGCGACGCACAGTGGCTTAAACAAGCGCTGATCAATCTCCTGGACAACGCGCTACGCTACACCCCATCCGGCGGAGCAGTCACCATCCGCCTACAGACCGACAGGCAAGACGTCGTGGTGGCGGTCGAAGACACAGGCCACGGAATCGAGCCGGAAAGCATTCCCCATCTTTTTGAGCGATTCTACCGCACCGATTGGGCCCGCGCGAAAGATTCCGCAGGTACCGGACTGGGGCTTCCCATCGTGAAGGAAATCATGGACGCCCACGGCGGGACCATTTCCGTCTCAAGTGAAGTCAACAAAGGTTCCGTCTTCACGCTGCGTGTACCGGCCCTCGCTCAACAGACAGTTTCTGCCTAGGAGTCTGTCCGACATTGACCTCCCCCCTTTTGCACGGAGAGCGCAAATG
>JBBIKN010000076.1:0-16915 GCA_037445435.1 Nitrospira sp.
GTCAGTGCCTGCACACAAGTGCGTTGGGCCTAATGTCGGACAGGCTCCTAGGCCGAAAGTAATGGCATCCGTCCCCTTGTACATAGAAGCTGATCGTTTGTGAAGAGTTGAGATATCAAGGTCTCCACTGTGAACAATGCCTGCGGTGTTCACATTAAATCGCTTATCAAAACTTACTGAAACGTTTTTCTTGTACCACTCATTTAGACTTGGAACTGACCGTACGCGCAATACACCACGGATAAGAATTCCGACTATGGTCAACACTAGACCATTGTATCTCGTAGACCATCGCAACTTGCAGACAAGCGGAAAATCCAATAGAGGTATTAAATCAGGCTTGCTTCGCATATATTCCTCCGTCTCGGCCTGTCTGTAGTGCTCCCCATTTGTCAAGCGGCCACGACCTGAGTGCTGTGGCTGAGATGGTGCTGTTCGACCTGACACGGCGTCCGATACCCGAGAGCGGAATGCAAATACCTTGTGTTGTACCAGTGGACCCAGGCGGCTAGGGCACGTTCTAGGTTCACAGAACTCGTCCACTCACGGAGCCACAGGAGTTCTTCCTTCAGCGTCCGCATGAGCCGTTCCGTATCGGCATTCCCTTGCGGATTGTTGTAACTTGTGAAGGCCTGCGTGATCCCAAGCGTCGCACATGTCTTCATAAAGGCGACCGACGTGGGCTGACACCCATGGTCGCTCATCAGCGAGAGCCCCTGGCCCTGGCCCCCCGCCGGGAATTGGTGGTGCACTGCCTGCTCCAGCGCCATAAGCCAATGACTGCTCTTGGCTTGAAGCCCCGCATAGTGACCGACGATCTTCGTGGTGTACCAGTCCAACACGACCACAACGTAGATCCATCCGATGGGTTCCACCAGCACCTTCGTCCTATCGATGCCCCACCACTGCTGCGGCGCCGTGGGGCGTGGCTTGCTCCGGCTCGGCGTCCGCGTGGCTTTCAGCCGGGGATTGGCCTTCACCAGCAGCCCGTGTGGCCGCATCAGCCGCAGCACCCGTTTCGTGTTGACCAGCAGCCCGTCCACACATCGTAGGGGGGCCCAGATGCGCCGATAGCCCCAGAACGGATGCGCGGCTTTCAGGGGCTGGCTGCGCTGCACGACGACGGCATGCCGCTTGGCGATGGCCTCCGAGGGGCGCCGGGTCATGGCCACCCCTCCGCGTCGCTTTTTTTGAGCGCCAACGTCAGTGCCCCGACCAGGTTCTTCAGCCGCGCATGCTCGCGTTGGAGGCGAGCTTCACGGTCCGTCTGCTGGGCCACCTCCAATGTCTTCGGCGCGTTCGCGAGAAACTGATCGCGCCACTGGTCATACTGCGCCTGGCTGAGCTGATAGTCCTGACACATCGCTCCCACCGGCTTGCCCGTGAGGCCCTCAGGGACGATGGGGGCTTTGGTTTTGGCGTCCCACTTCCGTCGTTTCATGGCTGATCCCTCCTTCCTGGATCAGCCACAGTCTACTCAGTTCACATGACCGCTGTCTGAGAGGGGAGCAGTATATGTCCTTACTCCATCAGATGTTTTGTTTGAGGGAATTGTCAATAAGTCCGTTGAAATTTCCTGAGCGGCTCCATGGGTGATGTGATGCCACCTTCTTGGTCGGAGCCGTCTGCGGCTCCGCCTGTTCGGTCTCGATCGTCGTGAGGACCTGCGCAATCTCGGTATCGCCCTTCACGCGCCGGCAGTGCTGCTCACAGGCGAGCACCACCGTCCCGAGCCATCGCTGCAACATGCGGCTGCCTTGTGTCCGTTTGATGTTCCGCTCACTGTGCCGAACCAACGAGAACATGCTCTCGATCGGATTCGTGGACAGGAGCGTCTTGCGCAGCAACGCTGGCACCTTCAGCCGATGGAGGGGCAAGAGTTCCTCGAACGCTTCCCGGAGCGACGCGGCCGCCGACTCGTTCTTCGTCCGCAGCCACGCCTCCAGCTCCAACAGTATCCGCCGGGCATCGGCGTAGCTCGTCTGCTCCAAGGCCGTCATGAGCCGCCGATGCGCCTCCGGCCGATCCGGCTTGGCCAGGTGCCGTTGGAGGTTGCGACTCTTATGGATGGCACAGCGCTGATGCACCAGCTTCTTGCCAAACCGGGCCCGCAGAGCTTTGAGCAGTCCACTGCCCCCATCGGTCACGAAGAGGATTCGGCGGGAGAGCGCCAAGCCGCGATGCTCGAGGTCCCGAAAGAGCGCCTCACACCTCTCGTGATTCTCGGAAGACCCCTGCCAGAACCCGAGGGCCATCTTCTCGCCGGAAACATCAACCCCCAAGGCCACGAGGAACGCCTCGCCACCCCGATGGATCGTGTCCAGAAAGAGCGCAAACGGCGTAAAGTCCTTCAGGGACCGCTCTTGGAACGTCTTCCGTTTCGTCGCCGTCAGCGCCACGAGCTTGCGTGAGATCGCGGGAGGCGACACCCCCACCGCGTGCGCCGCGTCGAGGACGGTGTCGGCATATTTCTGGGCCGACACCCCGCGGAGCATCTTCTCCAGCAGTTCCTCCGAAAACACACCAGGGCTGCGCAAGCGGGCATAGGACTGGAGGGTGACCTCCCCCTGATCCACATGCCGGAGCCGGGGACGGGTGACCGGGACCTGCTGGTCGCCGAGATAGAGGGAGCCCTGCTCATGGGCCCATTGCTGAAACGCCGGATCGGTCGGATAATAGTCCGGCCCGGCCACTTCCTCCCGCTCCATCAACATCACGCTCTCCGCGACCATCCGCCCCATCTCCAGCATCACCGCCTCCAGCGCGTGCTTACCGGAGCGGATCACGCGCACCAGCGTGCCCAACATCCAGTCCATCCCGGCAGTGCGCTTCAACCCGACCAACGCCTGCTTCCGTTGTTGAGTCTCTCGTCGTCTCATCAGTGGCTCCCTCCTGTCTGTGCCGGGGAGTATCCCCCGGCGGAGCCACTCAGCAACATTCAACGAACTTCAGGATAACGGCCCCGCGGCTCACCGGCAGATGCGGAGCAACCGGAGGTTGTGCAGCGGCTGTCCGGTGCAGCCGCTGGTTCGGGACGCGCTTCGCGTCACGAACCACGAGCGCCAGCCGCGGGGCCGTTCGGGTGACGCGAAGCGTCGCCCGAACTCCGGTTTGAGTTGACCAGGTGCCTGGTCTACCTAAGCGAGCCGAGTTCTGTGGGCTTATGGTATAGCCTCACAAAACTGTTGCCAGACCTTGTTTAGCTGCGATTCTTGGATGCCAACGCGGTTTTTCAACAGGCTGCTAGAACACTGCGCTGTGATCACTTTGTTTAGAACCTATCTCAAAATTGATGTTCGATGAGGAGGCCACGTTGACCACAGACATCAACTGCGAGCAGCATGCAGTATCCTTGGAATGACGCCCTTCGTTGAGGCAGTGATGTTCAAAGGAAACCGATAGCGTCTCGCTTTCCAATTTTCGCGCTTCCGGGCTTAGCATAGGTAGAGCTCAAGCCCGCCACAGTGAAAGTAGATCGCCGTCCTAAAGTGCTCGTTGTTGCGGAACCCACAGGCCATGCTCTTGATCATCTGAATCTGGCCGTTGAGTCCTTCGCTCATCGCGTTCGTGATCGGGTGTTGATAGTAGGTCACGATATTGTCGATGTCCCGGCGGATCGTCTCCTCCGCCTTCCGAATGGGTTTCAGCCGACTGTGCGTCGCCCAGAAGTACCACCGTTTCCAGAACTTCCAGCCTGACACCGGGTAGACGTAGTACCAGAGGCACCGCAAGGCCTCTCTGATCCCACACGCCCGTCCCGCGTTGAGCTCCTGACGCCTCAGGGCGGCAAACTCTTCTCGCCGTTGCGCCGGTACATTCTTTTGGCTATAGGGCTAGAGGTACTTACTGCTCATGAGTGTCTCGTCACCTGACGGCATCAGTTCCCGATGTTCCTGCTTGTGGACCGTATCCACGGCTTGGCCGAGATGCCCCATGATGTGGAAGCGGTCGAAGACGATCTTCTCCGCCGCTTTGGGCACGCGTGCCTGCGTCGCGTGGATGTAGGGCTCCCACATGTCCATTGCCACGGCTTCGATGCCGTGGAGTTGCTCTGGCGTTAGTCCCGTGTAGTAGTGGTCGAGACTCTCCTGCTTCCGGTCTTCAGCGATGTATTCCACCGTGCCCTCATCCAAGTCGTAGACCAGTGTGAGATACCGATGGCCCTTGGCCGCCGCCTTCTCATCCACACCAATTCGGCGCACCATCCGCGCCTGTTTACGGACTCGCCCACGCGTGACACCGCCAGCTGCATCACCCCCCAGGCCTCGTCCCAGCTGATCCGCAAGATCCGCGTGGCTCGGCTCACGTCACATTGGCGCAACACGTCGATGGCCAATCGCTCAAATAACAGAGTGAACCGCGACCGCGGTTTCGCCAGGGCACCGTGACCTGGACGATGCCGTGTTCACCACAGGCCACCCATGGAATACGCGCGTGCAGGTGAGTCGGGAACTGGCAGCTGTCGAGGTGCTGCCATGTCCGCTCCTCGGCATGATCGTACAACGGCAGCCTCTTGGTGCAGTGAGGACAAACCCACCCCACGTCCTTCGGGTGCTCAGCCCAGACGTCCACGCGCTGCCCGTTGATGTCCCGAGCCACGCGGCTCACCGTCCACGGCGACTGTAGGCCCAACAGATGCTGATAGAGCGCGGTGTCTTGCATGGACCGTCCCTCGTTGGCTGACCCTCCTCCCCCTTCACTCCACCCACGAGAAATCCGGAAACTCCATAATTTGAGACAGGTTCTACATTTGCCGCTTTACCAGCACCTTGATACCGACGACAGCGAGGACCTTTCCAAGATGATCGCAAGACTTGATGAGAAA
Organism: Nitrospira sp.; assembly: GCA_037445435.1. Lineage (GTDB taxonomy): Bacteria > Nitrospirota > Nitrospiria > Nitrospirales > Nitrospiraceae > Nitrospira_D. Next base: position 4,826 of record JBBIKN010000076.1, read on the forward strand.
CTTCATAAAATGGTGATGTCCGGCAACCATTAGAAATGGCAGCGCTAACGCATAGCAAACTATGGCTAACATTGACCTTCCCACGCTCTCGCTGAAGAAATGAAGTCCGCGCGAATTCGCGACCCCTCTAAGCAACGCTCTCTTGAGCAGATATTTCCTTGTAAGCCGGCTTGACGGGACAACTTCGTACACACAGGCCTCATCGCACCACACAAACTTGGCGCCCTTCTCCATCATTCTCCTAAATAAATCACAATCTTCTCCTCCTATTAATCCGAACTTAGTGTCAAAACGGAAACCGTGGCTATCCAAAAACTCTTTCGAGAGAAGAACGTTACCGGTCCTTGTGTCGCTGGCATTTTCTATATAGGTGCCCGTACGGAATCGTCTTCTATCGTACAACTTACCCCTCACAATCCATTCTGGTGGCTGTGTTTCAAAGCGTGGAAGTACTGGACCTAGAATGCCCGCTACTTTGTATGAGCACATGGTCTCATAAAGAAACCATAGCCATTGTTCGATAGGGGTTTCGTCATCATCGATAAATGCAACAAAATCCCCCTCCGATCTATCGAGCGCCATATTCCTAGCTCGCGCGATATTTTGGACTGGTTCATTGCAATATAGAACTGGAACTGCGTTTATGGCCTCTAACTCCTCAACAATAGGCTTGCCCGACCGATCTAAATCATTGTCGACAATTACAATCGAGTAAGTAAACTGTTGACGTGTCGTCTGGCGGCGAAGCGCTTCCAGCAATAGACGCAAGAAGTGAGGTCTCTTGTATGTACAAATGCATACGGTAATATGCGCCCGTTCCGTCATGATTCTTGCAGACGTATGCCCAAGCTATGCGTGTCCCATATATGTTGAAATGCGGTGCGCCCCTGGACTGCGCAGAAAAGAGCAGTCACAGACCGGACGTAACACTCCCATTGAATTGAAAGCGAGGATTCGTATTTCCGGTGAGGACAACGTCGGTATACGCTTGGGGAGTGTTTCCCGATACTCTCACCAAATTGTAAGCCCTCACTCTACAAGGTGGGATTTGTCTATCCAGGTGCGCATCTTTATTTGGCAGTATCACTTCAATGCAGTGGTCACTCTTTTTGAAAACTACTGATCGACGAGCCAGAAACCAAGATACAACTTGCTCTCCACTAGCACACCAACATCCTTTAGCTTTAAGCTCGTGTATCACTCTTGTATAGACATCGCCCCAGAGTCTTTCAGGCATGAGACTCCGGTCATGCCAATTAATCGTGATAACACCGCCATACGTAAGAGCATCAGCAATGATGTTTGTAATCCGGGATTCTGCCTCTTGGGGAGTAAGGCAGAGATACGATGGATAGAACAATGCTGTGTCCATAATGTGCAGAGGGACTTCAAGTAGGCCGATTGTCTGCAACCACTTGAATGCCTGCAGAGTCCCTCCTCGATAGCCGATTGTTTCGTTATAGCCGTACGTTGAGTCATAGGAAAACCCGGCCTTCTCCAAAGCCGAAGGTGTATCTTTATCAAACAATAGCCAGTGCATTCGTATCCCAATTTTATTTTTATGGGTGATTCGAATGATTTCGTTTCGTTCGCTCTCGCCTTTGCGACTATCTGTCCATGCATCGATCCCGTGAAGCCCAACTTCACGACCTGCAGCGATCAATTGGTGAAGCCGCTCGGCGATGTCCGCCGCCGCATAACGTGATGCCCTAGCTTTCGGCGCATGGCCTGTTCCATTCTGTCCTGGTTGGTTTTTAAACGGCAGCACGAAGAAAGTAGATTTCGAATTTCCTTCGATATGCAGATACTGATCAAATTCGTACCAAAAGTCTTTGGCTACACCCAAATGAATAAACGGCAACTTTGCAACCGCAGCCCAATTCTTCAAAAGATGCCGGACAGTTCCTTGCCTGCGAAAGATGGCGAGAATTGAACCGATCAGACCTCTATATATGAATCCGAACATGGTACGGTCCCATTTGTGGACCCCAATCAATGGATGGTCGATGTCATGTGATAGACAAGCCATAAACGAGTAGCCCAAGGGTATTGGTGGAACTTCAAGAAATGGAATGCCAGATCGAACCATCATATCGCGCAAAATGGAAATATGGACCTCCAGCGTCGGAATGCCGGCATTCTCAACCGGCTGTCCCTGTGTAAGCAAAAATTGCGTTTCACGGAAGACGTCATACCCGATTCGCACCAAAGTATAGGAGCCTCTGTTCTGAATCACCCCCGCTGGCAAGCCCGACTCTTCGTCGAGCAGAAATCCTTCCTTTGTGTTCGGAAACGTGACGAGGTCTCCATAAAGCGGTAAGTGTTGTCCTTTATATAGGATAGTCCTCCATGTTTCGCGCCTAGTCGCTTGAAAGAAATTTTCCTTGTCGATGGCTGTCTGTTTGCCACCGTAGATGATAACCAGTGGGGCAGGCGTGTCGGTAATCACCGCATCTTCTGTCGCATACAACATCACATCGTATGAGCCAGTCGTCTTGTAAAACTCCCATGGCGTTTTAAACAATTCGAAGAACTCCTCAACCACTTCAGCTTCATCGGGATGAGCTACTACGCCAATCATCATGGATACTCGGCCTTCTGCAATGAAGCTCTATGGGGTAGTAAGTGTAACCTGGTATAGGAGTCTAGCAAGTGCCTTGAACATTGTTGCCTGACCCCAATGGAGCATCGGGGTTCTTGCTATCATCAATGGGTACTGCCTGTAGTAAAAGAACCCTTGTTTATCTTGCATGTGATGGATCGTCCAAGCTGCCACGAGCTGGCTGAGCGACAAGGACTCCTGATCCGATACGAATGCGAGTGTATCGATGGCTTGCGCAGCGCATTGAATATCGATGGGATACGCCCGCGAATGGTAGTACTTCGGTCTTCCGTTCGGCTCAAAGAAATTAGCTTTGTAATACTTCAGTCCCTGCTCGAAATTCCTAAGATAAGATCGGTCTCCTGTGGAATCGGTATAGTGCTTGAGCCCGTCCAAGTTATACCCAGTATGAAAATTGTCGATCCAGTGGTGTTCCGGAGTCTCCGCATACCACCATGACCCGTCGGGTCGCTGGCGAGAGCAACTATACTCCATCGCTTGGCGTGCCACTCGTTTACACGCGTCACTCCCCGTATGCTTCGCCGTGCGGGCCAAAATTCCCCCCCCGAGCATATTGGCATTGTGGATGGAACTTTGAACATGCGCCATGTAACTGATACAGTCTCCCGTCGCCGTCTGTTCTCGCGGCAGTTCTAGAATCCAATGACAGGCGCTGTCCGCCACTCGCAGGAGCCAGTCATACCCCGTTACCTCAAATGCGTCGAGATAAGCATGACCGATTAAGGCCGTCCATACGATAATGGGGTCCTCGTGCGTATATCGACCGGAACGCGAGGCAAAGGAAAAATGATTGCTCCAGCTATGATATGTGAACCGCTCGACTTTATGCTGATCAAGCCACTTCAAGCACTCGATTGCTTTGTCAAGATACTCTTGCCGCTTCGTCAACTGATAGAGCAGCACATATCCCGACGCCATATATCCACGCCCTTTGGTTGAGTCTTTTGGCTTCACTCCGAGCAGAGGGCGCAGATTCAGGGGAGACTGACGAATCAGTTGTTGGAGAAGCCGGTCGCCAAAAAGCGACTTACATGTCAACGGTCGAAGCCAGGATGAAAGACCATCAAAAGGCTCGTACCCGCGATACCCTTGCTCCTCAACCCACCTCTGGACCGCAGAGACACTTTGTGTGATTTCCTCGCAAGAGATTGACTCGCCCTCACTTAAGCGGTTCACCACCGCTTTTGAAGGACCATCCACAAGATGGATCATGGTTCCTTATCTCTCCTACCGACGCCGGACCAGTGCTGCCGTGAGTCCTAGTAACTTCTCTTTTTCTCTACTCCAAACATGCTGTTGATAGATCGCTTGTCCACGTCTCGTGATCTCGAGTGCTTCCCTTGGGTGGGTCGCCACCCAGCAAAGCTTCATGGCGAGATCTTCAGCATTGCCTAACTCGAACAGGACCAACGAATCTTTATCAAAATACGCCTCGATTCCACTCGCACAGGGAGCCACAACGGGCTTTCCCAGCGCCAGGTATTCAAAGATTCTCGTCGGAGTGTTGATTTCAGTAAAAATGCTCCGTTTGTTTGGGATGACTCCCACATCACATTGTGCAATGGCTTGCGCCAGCTCTTCCAACGTCCGAGGCCCCAAATATTGCACGGCCTCTTCCAGCCCCTTCGCAGAAAGACCTTGCAAGACGTTGTCCAGGTATGAAGTCCGGGGACCGTATACCCTCAATTCAGCCTCGGGAACAGACCGTCTGAGTTGCGCTAGAGCTTCTACGGCAAGATCCAGACCATTCCGCTCAACCAGGGTGCCGTGATACATGAGCACGAAGGGCTTCTCTGTTCTTGACACTACCTCGCCATCAAGTTTCACAGGAGAATATCGGAAGATGTGTTCGTTGGGGGTATTCATCACAACAGAAATTTTCTTGGCCCCTCCGCTTCTCGCAGCAAATAGTTCCTCACAGGTTCGATTTACCGTAAGGACCATATCTGCGAACGCGATACTCTGCTTCTCCAAGAAAGCCGTTATTTTTACAGCCATGCTTTCTTTTCCTACATTGAAGATCGTCATCATGAGCTCGGGCATAGGATCATGCAGATCCAGTATCACCTTGGCTCCAAACAATTTTGGGATCAGCGCCGCAAAGACCAGCACATCGGGCATGTTGTGTATGTGGACGAGGTGGTAGCGTCTAATTGGAAAACGTAGCGTCAGCATCACGAATGCGGTGAGGGTGAAAAGGCAATATTGGAACACATAGCCGAACTTAGAATTTCTGGTTTTTTCAATCCCGATTCGATCGATTCGGATTCCCTTGAATGTGCCCTTCTTGGAAGCCTCCCCTTCTCTCAGGCAGATCACGTCGACGCTCACACCCGCCTCGGCAAATGCTTCGGCTGCCCTTCGCGGGCGCGGATCCCCTGGAAAAGCCGAAAACGACACCACCGCCATCCGTTTTCCAGCTAGACCAGAGGATTCGGAATCGCGGAGTTTCTGAGTGTCTATTTCCTCAGAAGGCAAGAGCTGTCGTTCGGCTGATCCAAGGATGGTCATGGAGAGACTTCGGTTACTGTATTCAGCGGGACGCACAAACCACGCTCACGTATTCGCCTTCTCACGATCGACTTTTTGTTGATTGGACGACTCGATCGCCTTCAAGAGATCCGACCGGTATAGCTGGCTCAGGATCTCGATGTTACTCATGACGCAATGCCCGCCAATGATGCCGGGGAAATACTTCACGCGTGGGAAGAACGGGACTTCTTCATAGATCGAAACAACTTCGTCATACTTCAAACCCAGCTGATCGCAATATCTTTCGACCTCCTGCGCCCACGCGATGATTAATCCAAAATAGGTAGTTTCTGTCAGCTTGGCCAGCTCGGTCGCCTCGGGCGAGCTGAGCACTCTCGTCTTCATGCCGGCTCTCTGAAAATGCTCTGCAATGATGCCCGCGCTTTCAGCATCGAGCGCCCCTATGAACTTGTCGTAATGCAAGAGATCCACTGCCATGCGTATATGCTTGCCACGCACGGGGCTGTTGACGACCTTGGCGCCGGCCCGTTCCGCTATGGACCGTGTCGTGCCCACAGCCACCGTACTGTTGAGAACGGTAATTCGCGGCTTGAACCGTTGAATATATCGGATTGTTTCTCCCGCGAAATCCGGAATTCTAAACGGATAACAGACGTGCATGACATCAATGGGCTCGGATAAGCCGAGCGGAGGCGTGATGTCGACACCGACTGTCTCATAATGTTTTGAGAGCACTTCAAGAAGGGGCTTACCGACCTCCCCCAACCCTACGACCATCACCTTTCCCTTACTGCTCATATCCGTGCTCCTCTCCTCATGAATTTTCGATGCCTTCAGGCATTCCGCACCTACACAATGCGGGTGACACATCGCCGACTTTCAGCAGTTCAAATCATTAACAACGCAAGAAGACTGGCTATGGCAATAAGTCAGGGAGGGTCTTTATGGATGAGTCCGGTGCTGGAAGCTGTATCGTCTGACACACTCAGTCCGTCGCACTAGTATGCAGCCTTCCTATTTGGACAACTGCTGCCATCGCTGGTGCCGCGGGCGCGGACTTCTCTCACTTTACAGGTAATACTGTTATTCGAGTGAATACTTTGTGAAACATATCACGCAGCCTTTGCATCTGCTCTCTTTGATGAAAGGCAATAAGCTCCCTGTTGATCGGTCTGTTTGCTCTGGTCACAAGCCCCCAGACGAACCCGGTTAGTAAGGCTAACCCTCCCAACACATACGGCTTACTCCTCATTTGCAGACAGGAGCGGAACACCTGCCAAAGTAGATGTCCGCCGAGGTAATAGTCCTGCTGCCCTAAGCGATACCAAGCTCTCAATTTGCCGTGCGAAGCAGTACCCATCGGTCTGTGGTGCTTGCACACCCGTTCAGTGAAGGTTCTCGTTTTCCATCCCTTCATTCTGGCCGTCGTGACAGCAACCCAATCGATTCCCCCACCTTGAATCGGCCTATACCCACCAATTTCTTCAAAACACTCTCGACGAAAGAGTTGGCACGCTCCGGAGACATGATGCCTGCTTGTAAACCGATAGTCATACGACTCTGCCCCTTCCACAAAGGGGGTGCCGGCTACTCCCAACTCCGGGTCATCGGCAAACTTTTTCAGGAGAAATTCAATGTAGTCGGCTTCAAACGTAATATCGGCATCCAGATTCCCTATCACATCATACTTCACTCCGGCGAGCTGTTGGTAGCCTGCATTGAAACAATGAACCTTGCCGGCAAAATGCCGCTCCCTCCGTTCAGGCATTCTCATGAGTTCGATCCATGATTTCATCCCGGCATACCGTTTCACAATCTCGTCGGTGCCATCAGTTGAGCCGTCGCTCACAATGATCCACCTGACCGGCCGAACGGTCTGGGCGATAACTGAATTGACGACCTGCTCGAGAAACTTCACTTCGTTTCTTGCGGGTGTAATCAATACATATTGAAGCATCTTTGCTGAGTCTTCCATCAAAGGCCGACCGTTCGGCCTCAAATCCGTCTCATTCTCTCTTAAGACTTACGAACATGCCTGGTACAGCGACCAACACATAGATGTGTAACCCACTAATTCCAGCATATTGGGTGTGTGAACCAGGACGCAGAACTTCTTAATGAGCGGTGCTCAGTCCCAACATCCGTGACAACCCGCTCGGTAAAACATCGGACAGGAGTCTCTTTGCGACCTCGATCGGTTTCGTCATTCTGAACATGCCAACGGTGACCAGCATGTAGACGACGACGCAGGCCACAACCAGTGCGGCCATGCGCTGGGAGGAGGGAAGATCCGACAAATAGTTGATCCGTAGCGTAAATCCTACCGCTTCGGCTACAAGGGATCCAATCAGCGGAGGCCCTATCGCAGGCATCAGCTCCCGACTGCCTATGTGAAGCGGCTGTCCGGCATACAAAATCGCTGGGACAAATAGTATATACGTACATATTCCACAGGAGATGGCGACCCCCATGGCGCCAAATGGCAATCCGCAGAGGACGGCCATGACCTGAACGACACAGCTAACAACTCCCCATCGCATCCAGCGATCAGCTCGTCCTGCCGCCACGTGAAGCCATCCAAGAGTTCGTTCGATAACATGTGCAGGGCCACGAAGTGCATACACTGTCAGAATCCCACCTGCACCTGCCCACTTCTGGCCCAGCAACAGAATGATCAAGTCCGAACCGATAACGGCAAGGATTGCGAATGCTGGCATTGCGAAAAAGGCGAGCGCCGACAAGGCAGTCGACCATGCTTTCCTTAATTCGTCCAAATTATCCTTCAACTTGCTTAGAGTCGCTACGGCAACCGTATGCAAAGGTAGGGTAACGACAGCGAGCGCATTATCATAAACAGTGGCTGCATTATGATACTGGCCAAGTTCTCTGGCTCCCACTGTATAGCCAAGTCCCACACGGTCAGCGGATCTTGCCACATAATCTGTAATGGTGAAGCCTGTTATATTCATGCCAAACTTAACTATCTCCTTCGCTTCTCCTGTGAATCCTGGCAATCCCGGAACCCAGCGGCAATTGAACCAGATCAGAATGTCAGTAAGCGCAGCAGCCACTAGCGGCCTAAAGACAAGGGCCCAATATCCAGCGCCAGAAACTGCCATCGCAACTGCAGTTGCAGCCCCCAGAATATTGGCTGTAATCTCAATCAAGGCCACTTTTTGAAACATCAAATTTCTCCGAAGGATGGCGGTATGCTGGCACGCGAGTGCATTAAGAACGAAGGTGATCCCCCAGAACTGAGCGATGCGTATTAGACGGTCCTCCTTATAGAATTCCGCAATAATAGGCGCGCACACGATCACCAACGTCGTAAACAGAGCGCCGAGTCCTGTGGTCAACCAGAATAATGTGTTCAACTCTTCCTGAGTAATCTGAGGTCTTTGTACCGTTGCATCTCTTGTTCCCAGATCCATCAGCACGTTGGCAAACCCCGTCACAGCAGAAACCATCGCTATCAATCCGAAATCTTCTGGGAGTAGAAGCCGAGCGAGACATATAGTTGTTCCTATCTGAACGGCAGTATTAATTGCCTGAGCGAGAACCGAAACTGCCCCGCCGTGCAACGATTTCCTTGAGAGATCGCTTCTTTTCTGCTTATCTTCCTGCAATCGAACCGACAAGCCTCTACCTCGTGAGGAGGGTTTCCTCTCCATTTAACATGATCGTGACTTTAATGCTTAACCGATAAAGAGGAAAACGCTGGATAAGCGGAGAACCGATGTTCTCCCACACAGCGTCATCCAGCGGGAGAGCTCAGGGCAGGACTACTCCCAAACATGTTGGCACACATGGTAACCAGAGCTATTCAAATCGGTTTAGCCAACCTGCACATCGGAACGCATCTCATCAGATCTTAGGATTTGCAGGAGACCTGACAATCGCTGCTTTCTTTCAAGGAGTCTTGGCAGTGGTTCAAGGCCAGCGAATGTGAGCACAGATTCCCATCTATGTACCCAATCGTGTTTCGATAGCGCTTCAGCTAAATTTTGATTTCTTATTCTCTCCTGCCGGATTAAATCGTTATCGAGCTCATGAATCACCTCTCTGATGTCTTCAGATCCATACGGCACACGAATCACCGCATCAGGCCAATTGAAAATTCTGCCGAACTCTTTATTGTTTCCGGGCAAGTCACCAAGCAGGATGGTGCCTGAGGCAAGCCCTTCGAAATATCTCGGCCCAAATTCAAGTTGCCCGCCTATTTTCTCCGGTTCATCGACGCTTCCAGGGTTGACAATAAAATAGCGACTCCGCTTCGCGAGGTTCGCAAACTGTAGCCTATGCTCTTCGATATCATAGGCCGTGAGGTCCCTTAGCGTGTCGTAAACGTACAGAATACCATCCCTTTTTGCCATCCGGAGAAGCGCTTGATGTGTCGCGTTGGCCCTTCCCCCAATGCTCAAGACATCAATACATCTCGATGGTCTCTGAGGGTATGGGCAAAATTTGATAGCATCGACGCCATAGGGTAAATGTGCGACTCGATGGCCTAAAATCGACTTGAACGCGTCTAGTCTCACGAAGGTGAAGAGGACAAAATCGAATTGCGACAGAGTTCTCAGGACGCTCGTGTAGTCGGGTATGTTGTGTTCGTAAAATTCGGTCATCCAACAGATCGCCATTCGAGAGCGCTTTCGCCAACCCTTGATGGCATTAAGATTTAGTAACTCCGATGGCTTTTCGCATACAGTGAAGAATAGAGCATAGTCTTTCTCCAGACTCACTTTTTCTATGCCTGGATTCAATCCAATAGGAGTGTACCTTCCTATACGCTGCGCGTTCCGCTTGCGCTGCCGATGCCACTTACCCTGCCTGGGGGCGACGACATCAACCGCATCTACCTCTGCTATTACCTCCTCAAGTTCCCGACATGGCCCCCGCCAGACCTCCGGCTCATAGAGATTTCTGTGCGAGAGTAACAGCACCCTCGCTTCGCGGATGGCTCTCTCGTTTGTTAGGTGATCCATCATCAAGTGTCTCACGACAACTGGCTACCCCCTATCAATGAAACCACTCCCGTTAGCTCTGAGCCATTCAAGTGATTGCTCTTTCCCTCTCCATATCGGCTTTGCATACCAATTCTACAGTCGACTGAGCATTGTCTGAGTGATCGGAAATCCGTTCCAGCCAAATCTCCCGCCAGTATGGATAGGTAGCTCGTGGACAATAGATCGGCTTTGTGAATCTCCCAACACACTGCAGCCCTTCCAGAACGAGACATTCGTTCTTGAGCACCATCAGCTGACCGGTCTTTTCGTTCATGATCCTCTTGAGACGCTGAGACACGCGGAATGCCTTTCCACAATGAGTGACCATTTCCGGGTGAAAAGCCATACCTCGGTTGCTTAGGTTTTCGTCGACCGTCTCAAGAATATCCTCGTATTTCTTTATTTTGACCAACTCTCCAACTTGAATATTCATGTTAACAGACGGGGTTCGGCTCATTGCAGGGATACACCCCCTTCGGAAAGGATATGGCGTGCCTCCACGTATTCTTTGAATGGCATCATAAATAGATCGAAGCGCGGAACCCAATCCAAGGCCCGATTCGGCCAGATCATGTATAATCAACGCGAATAATGACGATAGAATCTGTGATATCCGCGCATTGCCTGATGTGTAGTCCTCCGCATATTGCCAAAGAGCCCATCGAGGTAGCTGCTGTGTCGCGAATGGAAGTTGAACTGCCTGACATCTGTAACGTGGCCCTTCCTCCCCCTCTCCTTCCTGCATACAACGGGTTCCTGCCAAGATGTCCGACTCGGAACATGCTGCCCTCGGATGTGGCCGGATGTCCTGCACGTCAGTAACTCTTTTAAGCCAAGCTTCTTTCCAGATTATCGTGCACCTCATTTCGCAACCACCATACGCCAAACCATCACACCGCAACCCTTCCAAAATTACCGAGCTCGATAGACTCCTTGCTCCAGTGCCATTGACCGTATCACACACCTTGTGCGCACGCTTTTGCACTTGGAACCTTCGGCCGCAATATGCCATCATTTGTGGCATGAACGGCATTTCCTCTAAACGCGCATTTGAGTCCAGAGTGCTTAATATTTCTGGTAGGCTGCGAACTTCAACCCATTCACCCACCCGCAACTTCAAGGTCGATGATTTGAGACTTTCGGTCATATAAGGCCCTCCACAATCTCATCTGTATGGGAGACAAGAACCTATCTCAAAATCAATTTTCGATGAGGAAGCCACATTGACCACGGCCATCAACTGCGAGCAGCATGCAGAATCCTTGAAAATAACGCCGTTCGTTGATGCGGTGACGCTCAAAGGAAACCGATAGCGTCTCGCCTTCGAATTTTGAGATAGGTTCAAATGATTCCCAATCCGATCTTACAATTCACTCAAAAGCAGTTCCCTTTTCTCATCTGTAATGCACGCTCACTGCCTCCTCCCCCCTTCGCCCCCAAATTAGAACACCAAGCCCACCTCCTATAAGACAAAACACGATTAGAGTACCAACGGCGTTCCCTACACGCCCCGATACCATTGCATAGCCTGTCATACCAATGCCCATCCAAAATAGTTTTTGCCATTGGTAAGAATCAAACCGCTTTGCTAGCTGCCGACGTTCCCCCCATATTAGCTGCGCCTCTCTTGAGAACGGCACGAGCCTTCGAACCAATGCGGGACCTAGCCTAAGCAAGAAGAGAATTGCGACGAACAAGCCATTCACGCACCAAAACTGTTGTTCGTTGTCACACATTTGGTGAAGCACGTATGGGGTAATGAAGCCAAGCCCTACCCGCGTGCCTATACTCCAGGGATATTGATCAAGGAGCAAAGTAAGTCGCTCATGGAATGGCATAGACGAGCGGTCCATCACCACCTTCATGCTGCCTCTTTCTTGCCCCTATTTCGGCATCTCGCCTTCATATCATAGAACCTAGGAGCCTGTCCGACATTGATCTGAGCAAGCCAGAATCATAGCCAAGGAG
>JBBIKN010000077.1:0-16905 GCA_037445435.1 Nitrospira sp.
CTTGCGAGAACCGGATTTTGAGTCCGGCGCGTCTGCCAGTTCCGCCATCCGGGCACACCCAAGCGGCGGTGTGTTTCTAGCATGCCGCCGTCGGAGGGTCAATTGGGATCAAACCAGCCCTTGCGTTGAAAATCATTCGTCACGATAATGATGGATAGGGTCAGTTCTTGACTTTTCACCACACCCCCATAAGGTTGCGGATCAGCTCTTGAACCGTGTCGCGCCAATGTCATAAAGGCTCAGCATGCGACAGAACATCAGAACGTGAGACGGGCAAAGACCGTTTACGCGGAGGTGAGCCGTCTCCACGTTAGACACATCATACATCCAGACCCATCTGTTCTTCTCGACACGATCTCCAGACAAAACGATCCGCGACGCCAGGCTCTCAGGCGTGCCAGTCTATCCGTCCATTTGCACGGAGGTTTGCTATTCCGAATCTGCCCATCGGGAGGCGTCAGGTCTTGGCGGGATAGAAATTAAGGTCTGGTCTTGCAGTTACATATTCCACCTACGCTCCATATGTTGAAGCGATTGGCCTCTTCACGGGAATTCTACAGCGTCCTATCGCAGAGGCAATCTAAATGCTGCATTGCCGCCTAGCTTAGCTTGAACAGCAAACACTCAGTATTGATGGGTTCACTTGGAGAATCCTGTGCGTGGAGCCTGACCTTTTCTTCGTCGGAACATCTCTGATAGAATGCCTCACCAATGCATATGGAGTCTTGACTTCGGTTTCTGATTGTTTAATGTGACGTGACATCGAAAAAAGGAGCGCTCGGATATGGCAGAGGTTTCTTGTGTGACATGCGGTCAAACTGGTGAGGCGATCACCGCTCCCCTCTTTCTTGGAAAGCTTGAATCGGAAGTGAAAAGCAAGGTCTGCATCAGCTGCTGGAAGAAGTGGGAAGGCATGCGCGTGATGGTCATCAACGAATATCAAGTCAATCTCGGTGATGAGAGTGGACGCGAACTTGTTCGCAAGCAAATGAAAGCGTTCTTGAAACTCGGTGAGCAGGTCGATTCATCGAAAGTCGCAGAGAACTATCGTCCGCCGACCAGCTGATCGCGCGTTTCTTTCGGAAGAGTTTACGCGAGTGATCTTCAAGTTTCCCCTGGATTGTCGCTGAGTTCGTTGACATCCCCAATCAGAAAGTGCTAGTGTGTTGGATCTTTATTATAATTATTCATCCCATGATGGTGGAGGAAAGGTTCGGTTCGGAGATGATCACGCAGATGCAGGTCAAAGGGCTCATGTTCGACCCTTACAACAATGCGTATATCGTCATCCTCCGAGACGATGATCAATCGGAAATGCTCCCGATCTGGGTCGGGAAATCGGAGGCTAGCTCGATCAGTCTGGCGATCGAAAACGTCGCACCTCCCCGTCCCATGACCCACGACTTTATGAAGGCATACCTGGATGCATTTAACGCGAAGGTCATCAGTGTGGTGATTACAGACCTAAATGAACATACCTATTTTGCCAAAGTACATTTGACTTACGCGGATTCGGAGTATGCCATCGATTCCCGTCCCAGCGATGCTATTGCCCTCGCACTGCGAAGCCAGGCTCCGATTTTCGCGAGTGAGTCCGTGATTCGAAAGCAGAGCTCGGAAGAACTCGATCAGTGGTTGGAAAACCTGAAACCCGAGGATTTCGGGAAATTGGACTCCTGACGAATCCGTTTGTTCGTGGCTATGGAACAACAAGCATTTCAACCGACGGAACCGTTGATACAGCTTACCGTCAATCGAGTCGTCGAGGACTCGAATACGGATACCAGAATTGTCGTGCTGAGTCGAATCGACGGGTCATCGGAACATTTCATGATATGGGTGGGCGCATCGGAGGGTGAAGCGATCCGGCGTGCCTTGGACACATCGACCACGCCACGGCCGATGAGCCATGACTTGATCAAAAGCTTCAGCGACCACCTCGGCATCAAGATGGAACGAGCGGTCCTCACGGACGTGAAGAGCAGCACGTACTATGCGACCGTCTTCCTTGAAAATAAAGGAGTCGTCCGTACCATCGACGCCAGACCCAGCGACGCCATCGCATTGGCTCTGCGCTGCCAGGCTCCCATTTATGTGACGCAGGACGTGTGGAAGCGACGCAGTGGTCAGAATCTGGACGCGTGGTTGTCCAAGTTGGAAACGAAGAATATCGGTGCCCAAGAAGTCTAATCCCTTTCAAAATGCTGACGAAGTTGCAGCGGTGGAGAGCACGATGAAGACATATCTCGAGAATCCGACACAAGTGAAAGAAACCTGGCATCTGGTGAATGCCGAGGGGAAAACCCTGGGCCGATTGGCGGCCCGAGTGGCGAGCGTCTTACGGGGGAAACATCGTCCCACGTTCACGCCGAATGTCGACATGGGTGATCATGTGGTGATCGTGAACGCGGAAAAGATTCAATTGACCGGCGACAAGATGGAAACCAAACTGTACCGGCGCCACACAGGGTATCCGGGAGGGTTGAAAACCGCCTCCGCCGAGCATCTCTTTCGGAAAGATCCTACGCAGCTTTTGACACGAGCGATCGAGGGTATGCTTCCCAAGACCCCGCTTGGCAACGGCATGGCGCGAAAACTCCGCGTCTATGTCGGGCCCAACCATCCACATCACGCTCAGCGTCCTGAACCGATATCTCTCTAGCAGGATGCTCACAAACTATTTTCTATTTTACAAGTGTGGGAAGCAGGAGATCCAGAAGAGTTCCAGGTCGATCATAAGAGCCCGCAGGCTAATCAAAAAGGTCGACCGGCAAGGCCGCAGCAAGCGAGGAGGCGAAGCGTACTCTGGGCCGTACGTTGAGCCTCTAATCGCCGCGAGAACGCCGGCAGTGAACTTTTTCAACAGCCTGTTAAACAGAAGGAGACGAGTCGCATGGCAGTGGTGACACAATACGCAACGGGTCGGAGAAAGTGCGCCGTCGCCCGAGCTTGGATCACAGGCACGGCGGGCGATATTATCGTGAACGATAAGCCGTTGGAGAAGGCGTTTCCTCGTCTCACCCTCCGGCAAATCATCCAGCTACCCCTTGAGATGGCGGGCTTGATGGGCAAGTACTCGATCAGCGCGACCGTCTATGGCGGTGGGCCGACCGGACAAGCCGGGGCGCTCCGTCATGCCATTGCGCGGGCGCTCGTTGCGATGACCCCCTCAACTCGAAGCCCCCTAAAAAAGGAGGGGTTGCTCACTCGTGATTCACGCGTGAAAGAACGAAAGAAGTACGGACAAAAGGGAGCGCGCAAGCGGTTCCAGTACTCCAAGCGTTAGGCGCAGGAGCCGACGATCCAAAAAAGGGAAGGCTCCATGCCTTCCCTTTTTTTGTGTCTTCCTCACAAAGTGACCGTTGCGCAGGATAGGGATGGTGTCCCATGAGCAAGAAGTTTCGAATCGCCATTGCAGGAGCCAGCGGATATGCCGGTGCAGAACTTGTTCGGCTTGCGGCGGCCCATCCCTATTTTACGATCACCGCCGTGACGTCTGAAAAGTCAGCGGGTCAGTCGGTCTCGTCCGTCTTTCCAAGCTTAAGAGGGATTGTCGAGCATCGATTCCAAGCCTTGGCACCGGAAGCCTTGGCAGAGCGGGCGGATGCCATCTTTCTGGCACTCCCTCATACAAAATCTCAGGACCCCGTTGCCGTCTGTATCAAAGCAGGCAAGTTCGTGGTTGATCTCAGCGCCGACTATCGGCTGAGGAATGCCGGCATCTACGAACACTGGTATCACACTTCACATGCGTATCCCGAACTGCTGCAGGAAGCGGTATACGGTTTGCCTGAACTCCATCGAATCGAGATCGCCGACTCAAAACTCGTTGCCTCACCCGGATGTTATCCCACAGCTGCAATTTTACAATTGGCACCGCTCTTCGCCAAAGGACTCGCGCAGCGCGAATCCATCGTGATCGATGCCAAGTCCGGCGTGTCAGGCGCGGGACGGAGTCCGGCCCTCCCCTATCATTTCCCCGAAGCTCATGAATCCTTGGAGCCGTACAAGATCGGGCACCATCGTCATACTCCGGAAATCGAACAGGAACTTGCTGCACTCATGAAGCAGGGCGGTTCAGTGACCGTGATCTTCACGCCTCATCTTGTCCCGATGAATCGAGGTATCCTGAGTACGGCCTACTGCAAACTGACACAGACAATGGCACTATCAGAGCTTCGTGACCTGTACCGAGACTTTTATAAAGGCGAACGATTCGTCCGACTTTATGAAGATGTTGTTCCTAATCCTCGTTACATCAAGGGCACAAATTATTGCGACGTCGGTGTGTACACAGACGTGAGGGCCGGATGGGTTGTGACGGTGGCGGCCGTCGACAATCTCGTCAAAGGCGCCGCCGGTCAAGCCATTCAAGCTATGAATTTGATGCTGGGTATTCCCGAGGACACAGGCCTCACTGCGCCGGGCAGTTATCCGTGACCACACCTCCGCGACGATCGCACGCCCAACTATGACGCAGGCCGAGAAATCGTCATGAAACAGACGCGCCGAGGCATCACTGCACCGCTGGGGTTCCAAGCCGCCGGCATCCATTGTGGGATCAAAAAACCCGACCTCCTCGATTTGGCCCTCTGTGTGTCCGACGTCAGCGGACCGATCGCCGGGGTTTTCACCAGGAATCGCGTGGTGGCCGCGCCGGTACTTCTGGATCAACACCATCTTCGCTCTCGTCGCGGGCGGGCGATCATTGTCAATAGTGGGAATGCCAATGCCTGCACGGGTGAGCAAGGGTTGGTGGCGGCAAAACAAATGGCGACCGTCGTCGCGGAACAGCTTTCCATTCCCGTGCACCAGGTATTCGTCGGTTCGACCGGTGTCATCGGTCGTGTGCTGCCGATTGATCGCATCACCGCAGCCGTCCCCACACTGATTGCCCGTCTCAGCATTTCGGGAGGCGATCAAGCCGCACAAGCAATTTTAACCACGGATTTGCGGCCCAAAACCGTCGCGAAACGGGAGAAAATCGGCGGTCGCATCGTTACCATCGGAGGTATGGCCAAGGGTTCAGGCATGATTCATCCCAACATGGCCACCATGCTCGCCTATTTGACGACGGATGCCTCGATTGCTCCAGCGGCCCTCCAGCAGGCGTTGAGATCGGCCGTCAATCGCTCCTTCAACTGCATTACGGTGGACGGTGATACCAGCACGAACGATACGGTTCTCTGTTTGGCGAACGGCCTCGCCAAGAACCGACCTATTCAACAAGGCACCAAGCCCTATCGCGACTTCGAACGACTCTTAACTGACGCGGCACAGGAATTGGCTCTCATGATTTGCCGTGACGGAGAAGGCGTCACCAAGGTCGTTACGATTCGGGTGCAAGG
The DNA here is from genome assembly GCA_037445435.1 of Nitrospira sp. Classification (GTDB taxonomy): domain Bacteria; phylum Nitrospirota; class Nitrospiria; order Nitrospirales; family Nitrospiraceae; genus Nitrospira_D. The sequence goes on from JBBIKN010000077.1 coordinate 5,349, forward strand.
AGCCACGACGGCGTCGTCGGCGAAACGAGTCGCGGACACCATTGCGACCTCAAATCTGGTCAAGACCGCGTTGTTTGGGGAGGACGCCAATTGGGGCAGAGTCATGGCGGCCATCGGACGATCGGGTGTCGCGATCGACCCGGCCAAAGTCACGGTGCGCTTCGATGACGTTGTCATGGTAAAGAGGGGTGTCGGGACGGGGCTGGAGGCGGAGCGGAAGATTGCGCAGGTCTTCAAACAAAAGGAGTTTACGATTACGGTCCAACTTGGACAGGGTCAGGCTCGCGCCCATATGTGGACCACAGACCTCTCGTATGACTACGTCCGCATCAATGCCAGCTATCGATCTTAGATCAAAAAGACTGTAGGCAGCTTGAAACCTCGGCAGGACTATGGTAGCGTCCCCGATCTGAGTCCGACAGGGGTCGATTCTGGCACGTAGGGAACGGCCCATTTAACAAAATACCTATCAGCGTCGATACGCTGCACGGCTTGAGAATAAGGGAAGCAATTCCCTCGCCCGAGAGGGTGCTCTGCAAGCTTGAAGGGAGGTGAAGGCATGGGAGTGGTGACGATCAAGGAGTTGTTGGAAGCAGGCGTTCATTTCGGGCATCAGACCAACCGTTGGAATCCCAAGATGAAGAAGTTTTTGTTCGGTGAACGCAGCGGCATCTATATTATCGATCTTCAGCAAACCGTCGCGCGGATGGAGCACACCTATGCCTTCGTTCGTGACCTTGTCGCAGGGGGAGATTCTGTCTTATTCGTCGGCACCAAGCGGCAGGCGGCGGAAATCCTCGAAGAAGAAGCCAAGCGAGCCAACATGTTTTTTGTGAACCAACGCTGGTTGGGGGGGATGTTGACCAACTTCCAAACCATCCGACGCAGCATCGATAAGATGAAGAAGATGGAGACGACGCTCCTGAACCCCAGCGAGCATGGTCTCAAAAAAAAGGAAATCCTTCTCATGCAGAAGGATATCGCCAAGCTCCAAAAATACTTGTCCGGTATCAAGAACATGCGGAGTCTTCCGGGAGCGGTCTTTGTGCTCGATACGAGAATCGAAAAAATCGCCGTTCAGGAAGCGAAGCGACTCGATATTCCAGTCATTGCCATCTTGGACAGCAACTGCGACCCGGACGACATCGCCTATCCCATTCCTGGAAATGACGACGCGATTCGCTCGATCAAACTGATTACGTCCAAGATCGCCGACGCCTGTATCGAGGGCGCGCATTTGAAAGCCCAACGAGAAGAGGCAGAGTTTCAGGTCACTCCCTCCGGCAGCGAAAAGAAACCGGCCATGCGCGTAGAAAGCGTTCCGGTTTCGTAAATTAGCACCGATTGATCGATCGACGGTTCATCCTCATCGACAGAGCGAAGGAATAACGAATCATGGCAGGATCCAGTCAGCTCGTAAAAGAGCTTCGAGAAAAAACAGGAGCCGGCATTCTGGATTGTCAGAAGGCCCTCAGTGAAAACGGGAATGATGTTGAAAAAGCCATCGACTATCTACGGCAAAAAGGTCTCGCGGCGGCCGCCAAGAAAGCCGGACGCGAAACGAACCAAGGTCTGATTCATGCGTATATTCATATGGGTGGCAAGATCGGTGTCTTGATCGAGGTCAACTGTGAGACCGATTTTGTCGCACGGAATGAGGAGTTCAAAGCGTTCGTCAATGATCTCGCTCTTCAGGTGGCGGCTGCAAAGCCGTTATTCGTGAGGCGTGAGGATGTTCCGGCCGATCTGGCCGAGAAGGAGAAAGCGATCTACGAAGGGCAAGCCAAGGAAATGGGCAAGCCTCCCGCCGCGTGGCCGAAGATCGTGGAAGGCAAGCTTGAGAAGTTTTACCAGGAAAACTGCCTGCTGGAACAGTCATTCATCAAAGATCCGGCCGTCACCATCAAGGACCTCCTCGCCCAGAAGATCGCCAAGATTGGCGAAAACATGAACGTCCGCCGATTTACCCGCTATCAGTTAGGCGAAGCATGAGCTCTGCGAAATACCAACGCCTCCTTCTGAAAGTCAGCGGGGAGATGTTGGCTGGTGAGCAGGGTTATGGTATCCAACCATCCATTCTGGAAAGTCTCGCAGAAGAAATTGCCTCCGTTGTCGCCCTCGACGTGCAAGTGGCGGTAGTCATCGGAGGGGGCAATATTTTTCGTGGAATTGCGGCGAGTGCATCCGGTATGGAACGGGCCTCGGCTGACTACATGGGGATGCTGGCGACGGTGCTCAATGCGCTGGCGCTCCAGAATGCGTTGGAGCGGATCGGGATCATGACTCGTGTTCAATCGGCCATCGAAATGCGTCAGCTGGCTGAAGGGTACATCCGTCGGAGGGCGATCCGTCACCTTGAAAAGAGCCGCGTAGTCATTTTTGCCGCCGGCACGGGGAATCCCTATTTTTCGACCGATACGGCCGCCGTCTTGCGGGCCATGGAGATCAGTGCTCAAGTGATCATGAAAGGGACAAAAGTTGACGGCATCTATGATGCCGATCCCGTCACCAGTCCGTCGGCGAAGAAGTATGAGAGGATCTCATTCTTGTCCATTCTCAACCAGAAACTCAAGGTGATGGATTCCACGGCAATCAGCCTCTGTATGGATAATAAATTGCCCCTCATCGTGTTTAACCTGAAAGTCAAGGGTAACTTTAAACGCGTGGCATCAGGCGAGCCGATTGGAACTCTGGTGACGCTCGGCGATCGCTGATCCCATCACGAGGTGTCGTCATGTCCAACGCAGCCACGGTTCGACAGACATTCATCGCGCACATGGATCAGGCCATCGAACACCTGCGGAAATCCTTGTCCGGCCTCCGAACGGGGCGGGCCTCCGTGGCTTTGCTCGACGGCATCCGGGTCGACTATTATGGAACCATAACCCCGCTCAAACAAATCGCCAGCGTCTCCACTCCCGAAGCCCGACTCATCACCATTCAACCCTGGGAGCCGAAACTGATCAAAGAAATCGAGAAAGCCATATCCAATTCAGGGTTGGGTGTGACGCCGTCAAACGACGGCAAAGTGATCCGGATCCCGCTTCCGCCTCTCACGGAAGAACGCCGCAAAGAGTTGACGAAAATTTGCAAAAAACATGGTGAAGAGACGAAGGTTCAGATTCGAGGTTTTCGACGAGACGCGAATGAGGAACTCAAAAAACTCCAGAAAGAGGCTAAGCTCACCGAGGACGAACTGCGCAAGGCCGAGCAAGAGACACAGAAATTGATCGAGCAGTACGGACAAAAGATCGATGACGTGATCAAGAAAAAGGAACAGGAAATCATGGAAGTCTGAACGGAACTTCCTGATTGTCGCCTCTTCGCGTGCCGATTACGCCAGCATTTCTCCCAACCGTCGCCACCGTAGATCTTACGGCGCTCTCACACAACCTCGCTCAATTTCGTCGGATTCTCTCCCCTGGATGCGGCGTCATGGCGGTCGTCAAAGCCAACGCTTACGGCCATGGCGCGATCGAAATATCACGGACGCTGATACGGCACGGGGTCACCCGCCTTGCCGTTTTCTCGACGGAAGAAGGGGCCGCGCTTCGGCAAGCCGGCATCACGGTGCCGATCGTCGTCTTAGGACCGGTCTTCCAAGAACAATTCGGCGATCTTGTTGCCAACCGGCTCACCCCGGTGGTGAGTGATCCTTCCATCCTCACGGCGCTGGGGCAGGATGCGGCATCGCGCAGGGTTTCCCTCTCAATTCATCTCAAAATCGAGACCGGCATGGGTCGGCTGGGCCTGACGCACAATGAGCTGGTGACGCTCATCTGCTCGCACAAGTTTCCTTCCGCTCTCCGACTGGAAGGACTCATGACCCATCTGGCCGACACCGATGGATCCGACCCAGACGTGACTGAAGAACAAATCAGTCGCTTCAATTCAGCCCTGAAAGTCGTTTTGGAAGGCGGGTTCCAGGTTCCTCTCATTCATGTCTCCAACAGCGGTGGAGCGGTACGCTTCCCATCAACCCACTTTTCCCTCGTGCGGCCCGGCATCATGCTGTACGGATATCACACCCTTCCCGCAACGGTTGCGACTCCCGACCTGAGGCCGGTGCTCTCACTGAAGACCTGCATCGCTCAACTCCGAACCATCCCCCCGGGTGGAACCGTCAGTTACAATCGGACCTTCACCGCAAAGCGCTTCACACGGATTGCAGTTCTCCCGATCGGATATGCAGGTGGATTGAGCCGACACCTCTCGAATCGGGGCTCTGTTCTCATTCGAGGACAGCGGGCTCCCATCGTGGGAGTGGTGTGCATGGACATGGTTATGGTGGATGTCACCACGATACCAGGCGTGACCGTCGGTGACGAAGCCGTACTCATCGGGCAACAGGAAAACGAACGAATCACAGCCCGCGACATTGCCGAGTGGGCCGGGACAATCTCATACGAAGTCCTGTGTGCCATCAGTCCGCAGATTCCCAGGATCTACCACTCCTCATAATCCGCTCTTACAGAGGCGTCATGGGTGGCTCTCAGGGGCTGGAGGAACCGACGTACACGTTCAATATCATCTAGAAACTGGCTCGGAAGGAAAATCCGCCGGCATGCAAGATCGTATCGTAGCGCCCGTTCACCGACGCGCGAATCCCAGTATTCCCTGCGATCGTACGAGGCTCATAGAGGAATGACTGGTACGACAAATCCACGCCGATCAGTTTGGCTTTGACCGGGCCTATTCCCAAACTACCGCAAGACATAAGCCCCAGGAATGATCCATTTCCCTGACAGAGCAACCCAATACCGGTTGAAATGACATGCAAATCCGCTGACGGAACACCGGGATTGAAGGTCAAGTCCGGCACCTGCGCTTGTTGGTTAGTATAACCGGCTCGGAGAGCGACCTCCCACCCAGGCAGTTGATCTACTTTCACCCATCGATACTCCGTCCCGACCAGAATAGCATAGGCACTTTTCCAATTTTGTGGCTGGGGAATAACCGCCCCGTTGCCCAGATGAATATCCAGATTCCTGACCGATTTCCAGCCCACGTAATCGACGTTCAATTCGACTTTCCACTCGCGTGTGCTGTTCCGGAACGGCCAAAGCGCAATGCCACCCGTAATGACCTGCGGCAACACCAACGTCGTGGTCGCATCTTGGGCCTTCACACCGTTCGTCAACAAGGCTCCATCCAGATGGAGTGTCGCCTGGCTCCTATACACCACGGCGAGATTCGCCACCGGTTGCCCATCTCCATTCCGAAGAGCCGTGTACAACGCCCCAACGTTGAATCCAAGAGCGGTGTCCTTGCCGTTAAACTCCAGCTTGCTTCCAGCTGGCACCAATCCCCCGGGAGAAACCGATTGCAGTTCTGCGTGTCCTTCGCCGAAGAAACTCGCGAAGGTATAGATGTCTGCTCCCACTCCGATCGAGAGGTCGGGAAATAACTGATAGGCCAGCGTGGGCTTCACATCGAATAGGGGCAATGCCGTATAGGTGGTAAGGGCTCGAAATGGACTGTCATCAGGCCACTTCATCACCGAGCCGAATGGAGTCGTTACCCCTACCCCTACCGTCATCTTATCGAGCAGAGACACACCCAGGCCCTGAAGATTCGCAGTAATATACCCGTGACCAGGACCCGGCCACGCGAAAGCGCCATCATGGTCACCGGTTACCGAAATGCCGGTTGGACTTCTGAAGTCAGTTGTTCCTCCAACAAGGGTTCCTCCTGCCATCATCTGCACACCACGCAGCTGTGTCATGCCAGCTGGGTTGTAATGAAGCGCAGAGGGATTGTCTGCCTGGGCTGCAAAAGCATTGCCCATCCCGGACGCAGCGGCTCCCTGACCATAAACGCGAGGCACTTGCGCGGAAACAGGGGAAACCGTATAGACGATGACAGCCAGTGTCAAAAAAGCGAGCCCCCCGGACATATGAACGCGAACGTTATTCCAAGAGGAATACCATCGCCCCACCCCGGACAGTTTCGAATGGCTCAGAGCGCGCATCGTATCCTGGTCATGCACGTCGGAACCATCGATCCATGGTTTGCTGAAGTTGGCCCGCGTCGAATGGCTTGAGCAAGTAGGATTGGGCTCCCAACCCGATCGCCTTCACGGCGAGTTCCTGGGATCCTGACGCCGTAATCATGATGATAGGAAGGTGTTGATTCGTCAGACGCACCCGTCGGAGCACCTCCAGCCCGTCGATCTGACCGATTCCGATGTCGAGAATCATCCCATCGAACTCACGTGATTGAAGCATCGCCAGCGCTTGGTGGCCATCGAATGCCGCGTATGCCTGATAGCCTTCTGCCTTCAGCCGATCATGAAGCAGTTGCTGAATGTCGGTGTCATCATCCACGACCAAGATGTGTCGGCCCATGAGATGGAACTCGAGCAGCGGTGGCATCTTCACGGTATGGATCGGAATCGTGAAGGACAATTCCGCACCGCCCTCCGGGCGATTACGAGCCGTCACCTCCCCTCCTTGCAACTCCACCAGTGTTTTCACGATTGACAGTCCAAGTCCCAATCCCTTAGGAGCTGTGCGCTGGCCTTGCTGGATGCGGAAGAACGGGTCGAAAATCTTGTCCAGATATTCCGACGCAATACCGGGGCCCGTGTCCCGGACCAGAACAGTGGCCGTGCGGTGATTCGTCAACTCGCAGGCGACCGACACGGTTCCGCCGGGCGGGGTGAACTTGATGGCGTTTTGCACCAGGTTGACGACCGTCTGAATCAGTCGATCGCGATCCGCCCAGACGACGACTTCCGTGTCGGCACACCGGAATTCCAGTGATTGCTGTTTCGCCTGAGCCAACGGCTTCAGTTGCTCGATCACGTCGGCGAGACAAGGTTCAAGTTCGACATCAACCGGATGCACTTCCAAGCGCCCCGTCTCGATACGGGTGCGATCAAGGAGATCCTCGATCATCCGGACCAACCGATCTGTATTGTCCGACATACGCACGAGATAGCGCTGCTGTTTCTCGTTCAACGGCCCGGTCAGTCCGTCCAGTAGATTTTGAATGAATCCCTTGATGGACGTCAGCGGTGTTTTCAGTTCATGAGACACATGGGAAAGGAATTGCGCACGCAAACGATCGGCCCGCTCAAGAGCTTCAGTGCGCTCCTTGACTTTCACCTCCAACCCTTGATTCCACTCTTCGATCTGTTGGTAAGCGGACGCGTTATCCAATGCGATGGAAACTTGACTCGCGACCGTCGTCATCAACTCCAAATCGTCTTCCGTGACGCTTTGATTATGCGAGCGATCGACCGTCAACATGCCCCAGATACGGTCTTTGGCCTTGATGGGAACCACAACCAAGGCCTTGGTCCCGCTCAATTCGGCCAAGCGTTGATTGAGAGGATGGAGGTTGTGCCGGATCGACTCGATATCTTTGACCAACAGCGGGCGTCCTTGAAGAACCACCGTCCCCTCGGGGCTTTCACGATCAGTGATTGGAATCCGACAGGATCGGGCGAACGTCTCAACCTCCGGAGGAGCGCCGATCAGACGGATATGTTGGACGGCATTCTCACAGGGATCAAACATGGACACCATGGCACTGTTGTAGTTGAGCTCGTGCGTCAAGGCTTCCAATACCTGGTGAAGCAACGCATCTCGTTCAAAGGTCGAGTTGAAGGATAATCCTGCTCGATGCAGCGCCGTGAGTTGGGCGATTTTTCTGCGTAACTCGACCCGCATCTGCTCCTGCTCCAAATACGCTTCGCGCAATTCCTCGTGACGGGATTCGACGAAAGAAATCTGCTCCTGAATCAGGGCCTCGCGTCGTTCGCTTTCTCGAAGCAACCGACGGTTGACCACGATACCGACAGCAAGGATCGGACATAATCCGACCAACAAAACCTCTCCGAGGCTGACGGTCGGATTGAGTATGCCCGCAGCGATCATGAGGGCCAGACCCACCACTCCGCCCCATACAAGCCATGTAAAGCTCTGCCGAGCATGGGGGGAAGGCTCGACACGGCTGGTAATCGCTGGATGGATGTTTTGCGACGGCTCTACGCCGGTGACCGGCTCACTGCTCGGTCGAGCCGGACGGATCTGCTCAAGGGGTGAGGTTCCTCGCCAGAATCGCTTCCGATACCGGCTCTCCTCCTGCCACCGAATTGTCCACTGGCACCATTCATCATCATTGCCGATACAGGAAGTCTCGACCGCTTTCGCCTGTGAGAGACCGTGGATACGATCAGCCATGGCGACCATGATGCCCTGTGCAGACTGGCAGACCAGACAGGCACACCGTCTACGGTAGCGCCCGAACTGTCGAAGCGTCCGGTCGGTAAACCGCATCCCTACCGCAGCCGTGCAGCTCGTGACCTCCGCCACGCGGAACTCGACAGATCCAGACGTAAACTTATTCCCAAAATAGGGAAACATCGTGTAGATCTGCGACAAGGAAAAAGGGCGAGTCAGGGCCAGCATGATGGGAGACACCTTCTCCGCCCCCGCTTTGAACGCAAAACGGGGATCACCCGAGATCCGTTCACAGAACTCATACAGGTAGGAGGTAAATTCGTACGAATAGCTGTTCCAGGGGTTCTTCAAGAATTCTGGAGTCACATGATAAACAGGATCCTTGATGCGGTCATTCAAGAGGCGGCACAACTCCTCGACGGCTTCTTTTCCGGCCGACACTCCTCTCTCGGACGCTACCAACTTCTCCAAAAAGACCGTCACGGCTCTGATGCTGACACCGCTGAGATCTCGAATCGTCTGGCCCTGTTCATCCAAACCGAACGGGCGAAACACCATCGCGCCCTGCTCAAGAATGGTTCGATCCTTTGGGAAGAGTTCGATGGTCGGGAGGAGCTTGGTCTCGACGATGTCGAGCGTGCTGCTTGTCATGGTGCCTTCCCTATGACAATAGACCAATGGGACAGAACTGTGTGATACGTCGCCCAGTCAGCCATTACGATCCCTGAAGGACCGCATAGGGCTACTGGTTTGGATCACCTGCACAGTTCCTAAAGAATAGAACGTATGGCCGGCCGAGTATATCGGCGACCTATGATGTTTGCAATACGAAGGTTGTTCCCCTTGCGTCGGCGGGGGGAAGCCGGTCCAAAGGTGGGGGGTGTCTTGTGGGAGACACCATCTGAGGAACTGATCTGCTTGGCTCGTGAAAATGTCTAGCAGAGACTCCAGGAGGATCGCACACACTATTGTTTTACTGACCGCTTGAGTTTCTTTTCAACACTGGCAACCTTGCTCTGGAGGCGTCCGGAATAGCCCTTTCGATAGTCGACTTTGATCGTGCAGGAAATACGGTTGCAATCCTTCTTCATCCGCTCATAGCATTGCTGCACCACGGAGAAGACTTGTTCCCATTCGCCTTCTAAAACCGTCCCCATGGGGTTCAATCGATAGGGGACTCCGCTTTTGTCGATGATATCGAGGGAATGGGCCACATATTTCCCGACACTCTCGCCCTTTCCTAACGGCGACATACTGAATTCCAGTAGGACCATCGTCTCTCCTATTGTTGTTTAGCACCAGATTGCGCATTCGTCGCCACTTGAGACCGCCTTTCCACCCAGACTTTGGGATATCGCACTTTGCCGAGGAAACGAAAACCGTCCAACGCCTCATGGAGCAGTGCCCGCCGCTTCTCGACATCCGACTCGTTCGCCTTGGACTGTTCGCGCAGTTGCCCAAGCCACTCGACGAACTCGATGAATTCGGCATCGAGGATCTGTTCCAGATCTTCTTTCATGAATCCGGAAAGAGCCGGTGCCACCCCGCTCGTGCTGATGGCAACACGCACATGTCCCGCTGCCACGACCGCCGGCATCGTGACGCTGCTGGCCTCCGGGTAGTCGACCGACCAGAGTAGCACCCGCTTTTCTCTGGCTTTTGCCAACAGCATGTGCGCAAAGTCACGATCGCCTCGAATGGTATTGAGAATGAGAATGACATGTTCGAGATCCGTCTCGCGGAAATGTCGCCCACGATGGATGACCTTCCCCGAAGCCGCCAGCAGGCGGAGCGGTTCATTCAATGTCGGACTGATCACCGTGACGCGCGCACCGGAATCGAGCAGGCGTTGGGATTTTTCCGATGCCTCCTCATCGCCGCCGATCACCAGAACCGGCCAGCCCCGTACGTCCAAGACCAAGGGAAAACCAGGATTGGCTGCCATGATGCGACTCCCGTTTTGACCGAGTGCCTCAGTATCAGGGAATGGACATCCATCATGCAAGAGGGGGTTCAGAAATCCATACTCCCTTCCCCTTTTGATCAACCGTCGCTATAGTGTAGCTGGCTCGAAAGGCTGGAGTGACTTTATCTGCAGCTTTGGAAGGATTACCGGAGAGCCAACGGTTACGAATACCGCATCCACCGAGGTCGTTTCAAGATCGGGCATTACGTATCGGCCGGGTCTGCATCGAGCTCCATATTCCAATAGAGATAATCACGCCAACTTTCCGGCGTATTGCGAATGCCGATGGTAATGGTGATGACGGGGCTCCAGCGAGGTTTCACGGGACGTTTCTTTAACTTCATCCCGGCTTCTTCCGGCGTACGCCCGCTCTTTCGATTGTTGCATCGCCAGCAGGCAGTCACAATGTTTTCCCATGTCTTCTTCCCACCCTTGGCGATGGGCACGACATGATCAAACGTCAGTTCTTCGGTCCGAAACTTGTGGTTACAGTATTGGCAGCAGTAGCCGTCTCGCGTAAAAATATTGATACGGGAAAACTTGACGGCACGATGACTATCTTTCAGTCTAACCAGTTTCAGCAACCGCATGACCGCAGGAAGTTTGATCGACAGGGAAATCCCGTGGATTTCTCTGTCATAGACCTCCAAGACTTCGACTTTTCCCTGCCAGAGAAGCGCGATCGCTTTTTGCCAATGTACGACCCGCAGGGGTTCATAGGTCGCGTTGAGCAGGAGAGTCATTTCCATGCAGGAACCTCATCCCCTATCGGGCCTCCACAGCGGCCAGGGAGTATTTCCGCGGGGCAGGGCTACACGTTGAGACACTGATAGTTCTATGCCATAAGGTGGCGGTGAAATCAAGCAAGCGCCCTTCTGACGCCACATGCGGCGGACCGATGGAAAGATGACCATGATGCATACTTTCGTTAAAGTGGCTTTCACGCATGAGATTCCCCCCGGCACGGGACGCACTGTAGAAGTCGATGGGATTTGGATCGCCGTCTTCAACGTGGATGGAACTTTTTATGCGGTCGATAACTCCTGTCCCCACGCAGGCGGCCCGCTCGGAGAAGGGAAGCTGTGTGAGGCGATTGTGGAATGCCCCTGGCATGGTTGGAAATTCAGTGTCATTTCGGGAGAACGAGTCGGCAATCCAAACTTCCAAGTCGCTTGCTGCGAGGTTCGGATCCAAGGGGAAGAAGTTCAGATCGCCATCCCACCGGCGCTCAAGGAGCCGGCTTAACTTTGTGATGGAGCAAGCGGTTGTGGCGCAGGTCGTTGGTCCGTATCGGACGGCTTAGGCGTCACTCCATCCGCCGGAAGAGACGCTGCATTAACTTTCTTTAGGTCAAGATGGGCATGCCAAATGAACTCTCGTTCGAACCATTGGCCGCGCACGC
>JBBIKN010000078.1:0-16792 GCA_037445435.1 Nitrospira sp.
TTCCCTGTCCATCAGTGACAGGGATGGTCTTGCCTTTCCACTCCGCCCATAAGTACACTGTTAAATACCAAAAAGAAGAGGATTCAGATGATTAAGACAATGCGCAACGCAGCTCACAACTATCCCTGGTTGCTCAAATCCATCATGGGGATCTTGGCTATCGCCTTTGTGATCACGATGGGATGGTGGGGATTCGGGGAACAAGGCACCGGACCCGTCGCCAAGGTCGGAGATCAATCGGTTACCATCGATGAATTCAAGCGGACCTATGAAAATATGCACCGCATCTACAAAGAAAACGTCAAGACTGATTTCAAGGAAGAGGAATTCAAGGACTTTGTCATCGGACAACTCGTCGACAGTCGCGTGTGGATCGTCGCAGCTGAAGAGATGGGCGTGCGAGTGTCGGATGCCGATTTGCGAGAATTGATCATGCAGACTCCGGCTTTTCAGAAAAATGGAGCATTCGACCCAGAGCTCTACCGCCGCATTCTCGCGGCCAATCATCTCACCCCAGCCGCGTTTGAGTCGATCCAGCACCAAGAAATCCTTGCCAATAAGGCACGGATGATCGTACGGGACTCCGTTGCCCTGACCCCGACGGAGATCGCCGAAGCCCAGTCTCTCATGACCAGGCCACAAGATTCAGATCCCACTAAGGCAGCAGAAGCCAGGCAGCGGGTGTTGGATGACATGTTGTTACAGAAACAACAGAGGGCCCTGGTCGCCTTTCAACAATCCATGAAAGCCAAGCTCCCGATCACTATCCGACGGGAGCTGCTGTAAGTCCCGAACAGAACTGGATCAGATAGCGTTGTTTGGGCAAGTAACTGGCGTCGATCAGATAGGCCGCATATCTGACATACGACCTTCATCGCCGATGGAGGTCTTCGCGGATCCATACAGAGTTGCTCTGCATCTTTCAGCCACAACCTACTGATCAAGAGCCCCTACATCTTTTTCTACTCCGTATCACGCAAGACATTCATCGATATTCAGATGTAGAACAAAGAGGAGTCGCACTCGAGAAAAAGAAGAGAGAGCTCTCGTCACGAACAGATTGGAATTTACAGAATCAGCATTGCATCGCCATAGCTGTAGAAGCGATACCGCTCTTTGACCGCTTCTTCATAGGCCCTGCGAATCGGCTCGATTCCCGCGAAGGCTGAAACCAGCATCAATAACGTGGTCCGGGGCAGGTGAAAGTTCGTCATGAGGGCGTCGACCACCTTGAACTGAAATCCCGGTGTGATGAAGAGCCGGCTCTCGCCCGACATTGAAACAATCTTCCCCCTTTCATTCGCAACGGTTTCAAGAGTGCGGACGACTGTGGTACCAACGGCCACTACTCGGCCGCCGGCCCGTTTGGTCTCCTGGATTGCTTTCGCGGTCTCGTCGCTGAGGGTGAACGTTTCTGCGCCCATTTGGTGATCCTCAATTCGCTCGGTTGTCACCGGCTTGAACGTGCCGGGACCGACATGGAGCGTGACCGCAGCAACGTGGATCCCTCCCTCATGCAGCCGTCCAAATAGCTCTTCGGTAAAGTGAAGTCCGGCAGTCGGTGCGGCAATCGCTCCGGCATGTTTGGCAAAGACCGTCTGATACCAGCGATGATCTTTCTCAGTCGACGCACGCTTGATGTACGGTGGGAGCGGCATGACCCCCCGTGATTCAAATAACCGTGTGACCGGTACCGGACTGTCTACCACCACCTCGGTGCCTGTCACATCCCGCTTGGCGATTGTTGCACGGGATTGTGGATCGAACTCAATGACCTGCCCGATACGGAAGGTGCCCTTGACCATTATTTCCCACCGCCCCTTGCCCAGATCCCTCACAAACAACACATCAACCGGTGTTCCTGTCGGTTGCTTGATTCCCGACACCCGCGCCGCCAAAACCTTCGTGTCATTCACGACCAACAGATCGCCCGGACATAGCAGGCACGGCAGATCGGCGACGTGGCGATGCGCAAGCCGGTCAGCTTGGCGATCGAGGAGCAGCAACCGAGCGCAATCACGAGGTCTCACCGGCTCCGCCGCGATCAGAGAAGGATCGAAGGGAAAGTCGAACTCGGAGAGTTGCATCAGGAAGGAGGAGCTGCAGAGGTTGGCGGTACGGGAGGTGCTTGAGTCAATGAGACATCCCGAAGCTCCGTTCCAGGATAGTAGTAACCAAGAATGCTCGAAAACGAATAGCCCAACTCCGCCAGCTGTTTTGCGCCCCACTGGCAGAGACCGACCGCGTGGCCGGCTCCGTAACCGGAGAGAACGACTTCCTCCCCAATCGACTCAATTGTAAATTGCGTACTGGGTACCACTGTATATCCCACCGCTTTACGCAAATCTTCGCCCCGTAGAACCAACTCTCCGTTCGAGTGCACGATCCGTACCGTCGCCACTCGCCCGGCACGGCTATAGGAAAGCGGGGTGATGGTCGAGATGGTTCCCACCGCAAACCCTTGTTGCCGCAAATTTTTCTCCAGGACATCCATTTTAACGGATGCCTTCCACTGATAATATGGAGATTCCAGGTCGAACGGACATTCGACACCCTTCAAATACGGAAGATCTTTCGACCACACTATCATGGCATCTTCCGTGACGCCCGCGGCTGTGGAAGAGAACGCGGCATAGATCGGAGCACCTTGATAGGTCACCACGAGTCCCCTCGTGGATTCCACCGCTTCCATCACCCGTGCGTCGATGCCTTGCCGGCCGCGATAGACCTGATCTTGAATCCCTGCCACCACATCATAGTCTCGTGTGGAGCTCAGCATATGTTGATACAGCGCATAAGTTCGAGCAGCGACCGCTTGCACCTTCAGCATCTCGGGGTGCCAGGCAGTATTCACCTCTGCCGGGATGACGCCCTTGACATACTCCTCCAAATCGACATGATTGATGAGGAGCAATCCCTTTCCTCGCCGAACGAGCTGAATCAACCCACTGACCTGTAATGAGCCATTGTCATCGCTTGCCTGAAACGCGGTTCGTTTACCACTCCCATTCACCCAGAGTTTGAGATCGTGATTTCCCGCGCGCAGCGTCAGTCGATCGCTCACCACCGGTTTCCCGTTAAGGATCAATGCATGGCCGCGCACCTTGATCCGTAGAATAGGCCGATAGAACCATGCCTGATCATGTTCATCAGTCACCCAAATGGTCTGCTCGGTATGCACTTCCAGCTGCTGGACATCTGGAGCTAACAGCACACGGATCGATTGTGCCGCCTCAGCCTCCGGCATCATGATCGAGCCGAGACAGATGCCCAATCCCGCTGCGCCGGCACGGAGCCGCCCGGTTATCATCGGCGGAAAAGCCATCCTACGAGATAGAATAGCAGACTCAGAAGAATGCTGAGGACAATACTTGTCGCGATGGGAAAATAAAAGCTGAAGTTCTCACGTTTGATGGAGATATCACCCGGAAGCTTCCCCAGCCAACTGAAGACATTTCCCAGCCCGGGAATCCGGTCCACGACGACGAACAAGAGCCCAAGCACGACAATGCCGAACCCTATTCCGATCAGAATCTTGCCGAATGTACTCCATTCCGGCATCGACTTTCACCCGATAGCGGCGTACTCAACCAGTTCGGCGGTACACAACACACAGCGCTAGCCGTTCACGAGGCATTCTGCGATCTGGATGGCATTCAGCGCCGCCCCTTTGCGAAGATTATCGGAAACCACCCACAGATTGAGGCCGTTCGCGATCGATTCATCCTCCCGTACACGACCGACGTAGACTTCATCCTTTCCGGTTGCATCGAGCGGCATCGGGTACAGTTTCTTCACCGGATCGTCGTAGACAATCACGCCGGGCATGGCAGCGAGCGCAGCACGCGCCTCATTCGCCTTCATTGGACGCTCTAATTCAGCGTTAATCGCCTCGGAATGACAGCGTAATACGGGCACACGCACCGTCGTCGCCGTGACCCGGAGCCCCGGCGCACCGAGTATCTTGCGTGTTTCTTTCGCGATCTTGACTTCCTCCGAACAGTCGCCTCCCTCGTTGAACGAGCCGATGTGCGGCAAGAGATTAAAGGCGATTTGGTAGGGATAGACTTTGGTCGTGACGTCGCGAAACGCGAGCAAATCCCTCGTTTGGTCCATCAGCTCTTCCATGGCCGCCGCACCTGTCCCCGACACCGATTGAAAGGTTGTCACGACCACCCGCTTCACTCCCACCGCATCGTGAAGCGGCTTAAGCGCCATGACTAGCGGCGTGGTCGTACAGTTGGGAATGGATACGATTCCACGGGGCATGGCGCGTAAAGCTCCAGCGTTCACCTCCGGAACCACCAAAGGAACCTGATCATCCATGCGGAAGACGGCACTATCGTCGATCACCGTAATACCTGCGGCACCCAGACGTTGGCCGTAGTCTTTGCTGATGGCATCCGTCGCAGAGATAAACGCGAGATCCACCCCCTCAAACGACGAGGATTCGGTCAGTTCTTCAACTTTCCACTCTTTACCCTGACACGTCATCACCTCACCGGCCGACCGTTTGGACGCAAAGAGTCGGAGGCTTGCCAGCGGAAATTTCCGCTCCTCCAAAATCTCAAGGGTTTCCTTGCCTACCGCACCGGTCGCGCCGAGGATCGCCACCGTGTACTCCGGTTTCTTCTTGATCATGAAAGGCCTACTCCAATGCCAATATGCGAAGACAATGATTAAAGGTGTCGGCCACAAGCAACGAGCCGTCACGATCCGCAGCGATACCGAATGGATAACACAAACCTGCTTCTCGTGCGACGCCGCCATCACCGATATAGGATGGAACTCCTTGCCCCGCCAGGCAGAATGCCCCCCCCGACTCCCAATCCCACTGCCGGATGAGGTGATTATCTGAATCGGTCAGAAAAAGTCCCCCCTCATGGTCGAACGCAATTCCCATCGGCCGTGACAGACTGGGCGAGGGTGTATCAGACGGCGATTCATACCGATAGACTCCACCGTCGCCGGCTACAGTGGTCATCAACCCCGATGAAAGGTCAACGCATCGGACTCGTCCATTGAAGGTATCAGCAATATACAATCGGTTGTTCCTCAGTGCCAATCCACTGGGACCGGCAAGGGCCGTGTCAACGGCAAGTTTCCCATCCCCGTCGTACGTCGCAATACCGGTTCCAGCCACTGTCCGAATCACACCGGTCTTGAAATCTACCACCCGGACACGATGGTTGCTTTGATCGGCGATATAGAGTCGGTCTCTATCGTCAACGACCAGCGCCGCCGGTTCGTTGAGTGCAGCTTGATCGGCACGGCCGCCATCACCGGAGAATCGGGCTTGACCAGTTCCGACCAGCGTGGAGATGATCCCGGTTTTTGAATCAACCATCCTCACGCGATGGTTCATGGTATCGGCGATATAGAAATTCCCGTCTCGATCCACTGCAACTGCCGTGGGGAAGTTCAGCCGCGCATGCACCGCCAACCCACCATCGCCGCCGTACCGCTTGGTAGATGTGACTGTGTGATTCGTCCAATACCGAACCATCCCGCTCAAATCGGCTTGCTGGATAAACTTCACTGAACTGGGTTTTCCGGCACCATCGGCCAATGGGTCTTCATCCGTGGCCTGAGCCGGTTCGACCCATTCTACAGTCGTACGTGGGTGATGCTCGCCGAACGTGCCGGCTACAGTCGAAATGATACCGGTCGCACGATCGATTTTGCGAACGACATGATTTTCTGAATCGGCCACGTAGACGTCGCCATGGCAATCGATCGCCACTCCTTTCGGCTCATTCAAACGGGCCTGTGTTGAAGACCCGCCGTCTCCCATATAACCGGACTCGCCGTTGCCGGCAAGTGTTCTGATCGTCCATGTGGAAAGAATGGCTGCCATAGTGCGAAAGTGACGACTAATTCAAGTTTCGGACAATAGCTTCGCCCATCTCCACCGTGCCGACGATCTTCGCTCCGGGACTCTGAATGTCTTTGGTCCGATAGCCAAGATCGAGCGTTTTCACAATGGCCTGTTCGATCGCATCCGCTTCTTTATCGAGTTGAAAGGCATACGACAGCATCATGGCAGCCGATGAGATGGTGGCAATGGGATTGGCGATATTTTTCCCTGCAATATCCGGAGCGCTGCCATGAATGGGCTCAAAGAGGCCGACCTTAGCGCCGATACTCGCCGACGGCAACATCCCGATCGAACCGGTCAGCATCGCCGCTTCATCACTCAGAATGTCTCCGAACATGTTGTTGCAGAGCAGCACATCGAATTGTCGCGGGTTCCGCACCAGCTGCATCGCGGCGTTATCCACGTACATATGTCCAAGTTCGATGTCCGGATAAGCCGCGTGGACGTCGATGACCACCTTGCGCCACAGCTCGGACGACTCCAAGACATTCGCTTTGTCCACCGAGGTAACCTTCTTGCGCCGTTTCCGGGCCGACTCGAACGCGACCTTAGCGATCCGCCGAACTTCTTCCGTCGAGTAAACTTCCGTATTGATTCCTCGTTCTTCGCCGTTTGGCAACTTTTCAATCCCCTTCGGCTTGCCGAAATAGATTCCGCCAGTGAGCTCTCGGATCACGAGGATATCGATCCCCTCGACGACTTCGCGTTTCAACGTGGACGCATCCACCAAGTTCGAATAAAGCTTGGCCGGCCTCAAGTTGGCATAGAGTCCCAAAGCTTCCCGGATTCCCAACAATGCGCGCTCGGGCCGTAGACTATACTCCAAGCCTTCCCATCGAGGCCCTCCGACGGCACCCAGCAAGACGGCATCACTCTGCTTGGCAAGCGCTACTGTATCTTTCGGCAGCGGTACACCAAACTTGTCAATCGCCTGCCCGCCGATATCGGCTGTGACAAACTCGAACGAGTGTCCATACTTTTTGGCAATGACTTTCAGGACCTTCACGGCTTCGGGAACGATCTCGCGCCCGACTCCGTCACCGGCCAGCACGGCGATTTTGGCCTTCACTGTGTCTCCTTTCGATGACTAGCAGGATGTTGAAAAAGTCCTCCAGCGGCGTTCTCGCGTCGCTCAGAAGCTCAACGTACGGAGCAAAGTACGCCTCGCCTCTTCGCTCGCTGCGGCCTTGCTGAAAGGCCTTTTTGAACATCCTGCAGGCAATTCTGATTCAGAAAGAACTTCTTCAACAACTGCTATTCCAGTATCGTTTCATCCTCAATGCGCCAGGCCGGATCGACGAGACACAAGAACTCGACATCGGTCTCTCCGGTATTTTCAACGAACTGTTGTCCTCCCGGCGGTACATAGATGGTCGTCCCCGCTTCAATCTGCATGACGTGGTCGTCGACCGTGAAGCGGCCCCGCCCGGATATGAAATAATAGACTTCCGACGAGGCTAAGACATGGCGTTTCGAGCGTTGACCGGACGGTAATGTCCCGTGGGCAAGACTATAATTCAAGTTGAGCTGATGTTTGGCAGGATGAAAAATCTCCCGCAAGCGGGTCTCGTCTCCGGCAAGAAACTCGGGACGATCCGCCAGCGTCACTTTGAACACAGACAAGCCCTCTCAATTCAACAAATCTCACCACGGAGGCTGAAACTGTACCGTGGAGGTCTGCGTCAAATCAAGTTCACCTTCTGCTCACCCTGGGCTTGTTTCGTCGCCAGGTAAGCCAGTTTATTCAGGGCGCTGATATAGGCCCGAGCAGAGGCTATGATGATATCGGTATCGGCGCCGTGCCCTGTGACCGTCCGGCCATCCTCTTGCACCCGCACCGATACTTCGCCCTGTGCATCTGTCCCGCCGGTGATGGCCTTCACGACATACATCAGGAGCTTACTCTTTGTTTGCGTCATCGCCGCAATGGTGCGATAGACAGCATCCACCGGCCCATCGCCGGTCCCGGTTCGAACAATGGGGGTGCCGTCGATTTCCAGCTCAACCGTGGCCGTTGGGACCTGATCCGTTCCACTCAAGACTTGTAGTCCTTTCAAGACAATGCGCTCGGCCATCTTCGACAATTCTTCGGACACAATGACTTCGAGATCTTCCTCGAAAATCTCTTTCTTTTGATCGGCGAGTTTTTTGAACCGCTCGAAGGCATGGTTGATCTCCGCCTCGCCGAGCCTATAGCCCAACTCCTCCAAACGCTGCCGGAAAGCATGCCGCCCGGACAACTTGCCCATCACCATCTGGCTTTCGACCAATCCGATCGATTCCGGACGCATGATCTCATAGGTCGTCTTCTCTTTGAGCAAGCCATCCTGATGAATGCCCGACGTGTGGGCAAAGGCGTTCGCCCCCACGATCGCCTTATTGGGCTGCACCACCATCCCCGTGATCTTGCTGACCAAGCGGCTGGTCTTTGCAATCTCTTCGGTCCGGATCCTGGTATCCGCCTGGTAAAAATCCTTCCTGGTCCGAAGACCCATGACAATTTCCTCCAAAGACGTGTTGCCTGCTCGCTCCCCGATACCGTTGATCGTACATTCCACCTGGCCCGCTCCATTGATAATCGCCGCCAAACTGTTCGCCACCGCGACACCCAGATCGTTGTGGCAATGGACCGAAATCACGGCTTGTTCGGCATTGGGGACTTTGTCGCAAATGCCCTTGATCAGCGCACCGAACTCTTGTGGAACCGCATACCCGACCGTGTCAGGAATGTTCACGGTACCAGCTCCGGCAGCGATAACGGCCTCGATGACTTCATAGAGAAACGACGGATCTGATCGGCTCGCATCCATCGGTGAAAATTCCACGTCATCGACATAGCTCCGTGCCCGCTGAACCATCTCCACGGCACGCTGTTTAGCCTGTTCACGCGTCATCCGAAACTGATGCCTCAGATGAATATCGGACGTTGAGAGAAACGTGTGGATGCGGATCTTGGGCGCTCCTTTCAAGGCTTCCCATGCCCGATCGATATCTTCAGGTCGAGCCCGCGCCAAACTGCAGATCGTCGGTCCTTCGACCTCCTGCGCGATGCGCCGCACCGCCTCGAAGTCTCCGGGAGAACTATAGGCAAAACCCGCTTCAATAATATCGACACCGAGCCGGGCCAGTTGTTTAGCCACCATGACCTTCTCTTCCACGTTCATACTGGCGCCCGGCGATTGCTCGCCATCTCTCAAGGTCGTATCGAAAATTCTGATCATGCGCGTCATGGTGTCACCTCTTTAGTCATTCGCCCTCGCCCTGTATTTCGGCTGGTCAAAATGACGTTATACGAGACCGCAGCAAGCAAGACGGCGAGGCGTACATAGCTTTCGTACGTCGAGCCACTGAGCGTCGCGAAAACGAAGCAGAGCATCATTTTCACCAGCCGGAAAATAGCAAAGCCTTCATCCCTTAGGATCCAGGGACGAAGGCTTCACGCACTCCGTGGTACCACCCTGATTTGGCCAGATAACCGGCTGTCATCTAGGCCCTTCATTCTGCCCCTTACGGAGGCAAAGCGGAATCTCTTACTTCACGTTCGGAGATTCGGCTCGGAGGCGAGTTCGGCGGCATCCAGGCTGGTTTGCACCACCCACCAGCTCTCTCAGGCTATTCTTCGCCTGTTTCTAGACGACTCGCCTACTACTCCTCGTCTTCGCCGTTCACAACTTGATTGGTTCCTCCACTGTTGTCGTTTTTTGTCGTTCACCGTTATGAGTTCGATTCGATCGGCGGAGGCTCCACTTTCCCAAGACTCTTCTTCCCGGCTGCCGGAGCAATCAGCGCAAAGACCTTTTCAACCGGCCCCATCAATGCATAGCTGGCAAAGATGACAAATACCATAACTGCCGGCCAGGCTGCCACCATCATCAGCGTCAGAATGCCCCAGACCAAGTAGGTGATCTGCCGATGCCCTTTGAATTTCAGTTCTTTAAAACTGCGATATTTGATCGTACTGACCATCAAGAAAGAGAGCGCCAAAGTTATGAGCAGTACCACGATCGGCCTGACGTCCCCTCCCATCTTGAGGAGATAATGATCAAAGACCACCAGGGACGCCACCACTCCGGCGGCGGCAGGAATGGCCAATCCGGTAAAGTACTTTCCGTCCGACAGCGCAACGGTCGAGTTGAATCGCGCCAACCGCACCGCTCCCATGGCCACGTAGGCGAACATCACGGCCACGCCGAACGTCCCCTGCCCGCTCAACGCCCAGGAGTAGATCAACAGACCCGGTGCGACGCCGAATGAGACCACATCGGACAGCGAGTCGTACTCGAGCCCGAACTGACTCGTACTGTTGGTCAATCTGGCCGACTTGCCGTCCAGAACATCGAAAATCATCGCGACGAGAATCGCGATGGCCGCTTCCACGTAGTTGGCGTTGAAGACGGACAAGATCGCAAACACCCCGCAGAATAAGTTGCCGGTCGTGAAGAGGTTTGGAATAAGATGCATGGCGGCTTTCCGCCGCTTCCCTTCTTTTCCAAACGAACTTTTGAATCCTGCCGTTTTCATGGCAATTCTCCCAGGATGGTCTCACCGCCCTTGACCCGTTCACCAACGGCCACTCGGAGTTTTGTGTCCATCGGAAGAAAGGTATCCATGCGCGATCCGAAACGGATCAACCCATATCGCTCACCCCGGATAGCTCGATCTCCTGGCGAGATCCAACACACAATGCGCCGCGCGATCAATCCAGCCACCTGCACACACAGAACCTTCATGCCTTCATGCGTCTTGATCATCATGGCATTCTGTTCGTTCCTTAACGTGGCTTCAGGCTTGCTGGCGACCAAAAACAGACCCGGTTGATACTGTACATCTTCGACCACTCCATCACAGGGCACCCTGTTAACGTGGACATCGAAGACATTCAAAAAGATCGTGACTCTGATGCTGCGCTCTTTTAAATAGCGCGGCTCAAACTCCTCCTCGATAGCGATCACTTTCCCATCGCCGGGAGCCACCACGAGCTTTGGACCTGGCGGGACAACTCGTGCCGGATTCCGAAAAAACCAGGCACAAAACAACGTCGCAACGGCACCGAGACACGCGACGATTGACCAGCCCAGCCATCCGGTCAACAGTGTAACGCCGGCAGGAACCGCGATGAAGGGAATTCCTTCTTTGGCAAAGGGAACGCCGACTGCACGATCCGCCATCTATGGCAACCTCAGTTTTTTGTCTTATCGACAAGTTGATCTTTTTTGAGCCAGGGCATCATCCCCCGCAGCTTGGCTCCGACGGCTTCGATGGGATGGGCCTCACCTTTGGCAAGGAGTGCATTGTAGACCGGTCTATTGGCTTGATTCTCCAAGACCCATTCCTTTGCAAAACGCCCTGTCTGGATCTCCTCGAGAATCTTCTTCATCTCCTGCTTGGTTTGTTCGGTCACCACTCGAGGACCTCTGGTCACATCACCGTATTTCGCGGTCGTGCTGATCGAGTAACGCATGTTGGCAATGCCGCCCTGATAGATCAAATCGACGATGAGCTTCACCTCATGCAGACATTCGAAGTAGGCCATCTCCGGCGAGTACCCGGCTTCGACCAGAGTTTCGTACCCGGCCTGGATCAATGATGTCAACCCCCCGCAGAGCACGGCTTGTTCGCCGAAGAGATCGGTTTCGGTTTCCTCGCGAAAACTGGTTTCGATCACACCGGCGCGTCCACCTCCGATCGCACTCGCGTAGGCCAATCCGACCTGCCTCGTGGTTCCACTGGGGTCCTGGTGAATCGCCAGCAGACACGGCACTCCGCTGCCCTTCGCATACTCGGAACGAACGAGATGTCCCGGGCCCTTCGGCGCGACCATGAAGACATTAATGGAGGCCGGCGGCACAATCTGCCCAAAGTGAATGTTGAAACCATGACCGAATGCCAAATAGGATCCAGCCTTAAGATTTGGCGCGACCTCCTGCCGATAGATCGCCGCTTGGGCTTCATCGGGTGCCAGAATCATCACGACATCGGACGTCTTGACGGCATCGGCGACGGGCATGACCTTGAGCCCACTCTGCTCGGCCTTTTTCCACGAGGCGCCCTCACGCAACCCGATGACGACCGACACACCGCTTTCTTTCAGGTTCAGCGCATGCGCATGGCCCTGACTTCCGTACCCGATCACGGCTACGGTTTTGTTTCGAATCTGCTGAATATCGGCATCCTTATCATAGTAAATTTTCATGACACACTTTCCTTCCTCCCATCAGTGTATAGCAAAATGGAGCACGTAGCAGGACGTTAGTCGCGAGCGACCTTTTTCGCTTGGATCGCAGCAGGACGCACCGGCTCCCGCGCGACGGCCACCCGACCGGTGCGGACCAACTCTTTGATCCCGAGCGGCTGGAGCAAGTTGATGATGGCTTCAATCTTCTTGGGATCACCGGATACTTCGATGGTGTAGGTGCTCGGCGTCGAATCGATCACGTTTGCCCGAAAGATATCCACGATTCTGAGCGCCTCGGCTCGATCCGCATCTTTCGTATGGACCTTGATGATCGCCGTCTCTCGTGAAACAAACTCCGTTTCGTTCAAGTCCACGACTTTGATGACATCGATGAGTTTATTCAGTTGCTTCACGATCTGCTCGATGATCCGCTCATCGCCCGACGTCACAATCGTCATCTGGGACATGGATGGATCGAGCGTCGGAGCAACCGACAAACTCTCAATGTTAAACCCACGGCCGCTGAATAATCCCGCGACCCGCGACAAGACTCCGAACTTATTTTCAACCGTTACTGAAATAATGTGTTCCATCTTGACTCAAATGCTTATGGCCGATGACTTATGGCTCGGAGCCGAGTGCTGGCCCCTGTCTCCGCCGTCAGCTATACGCCAAATGCTCTTACTCCTATGCAGTCAAAACCGTATCTTTATCCTCCGGCGTCACTTTCGCCGCTCCGGACTGTTTCTTCTTCAACTCAGGCGGATCCTCCAAGATCATCTCATGGTTGCATCCGCCGGCCGGGATCATCGGATAGCAATTCTCATAGGGATATGTCGGCACATCCACGATGACGGGTTTATCCGACGCCAAGGCTTCTTTCAGGACGGCATCGAGATCGCCGACCTTCTTGACCCGCAAGCCGACTGCCCCATACGCATCCGCCAGTTTGACGAAGTCCGGCGTCGTGTCCAAATAACTCGAGGCATAGCGTCCTTCGTAGAACAGATCTTGCCATTGTCGGACCATGCCGTGGAATCCGTTGTTCAGGATGATGATCTTTACCGGCAGTTTGCTCACCACCGCCGTCGCCATTTCCTGCATGTTCATCTGGACGCTGCCATCTCCCGCAATACAGAGGACCAAGCGATCGCGGAATGCAGCCTGTGCGCCCATCGCGGCCGGGAATCCAAAGCCCATCGTGCCGAGTCCGCCTGAGGTGAGCCACCGGTTCGGCTTCGCTAATTTGAAATACTGTGCAGCCCACATTTGATGTTGCCCGACATCCGTCGAGACAATAGGATCCCGATCCTTGGTCAATTCATACAGGCGCTTAACCACCTGCTGTGGCTTGATCGGCCCATCCTTCTCTTGGTGATACGTCAACGGATGGGTCCGTTCCCATTCTCGGATTTGATCCCACCAGGGCTTCCGAAGGTCTTTTTGTTCCCCATTGACCGTCGCACGCAAGATCTGATTCAACTCACGGAGCACGGTCTTACAGTCGCCCACAATCGGGATATCAACGTGAATGTTTTTCCGAATGGAGGTCGGGTCGATATCGACATGAATGATTTTCGCATAGGGACAGAACTCCGACACCTTCCCCGTCACGCGATCGTCAAACCGCGCACCGATGGCGATGACCAGATCGGAATAATGCATGGCCATATTAGCCTGATAGGTTCCGTGCATCCCGAGCATCCCGAGGGACAGCGGATGTTCTCCTGGAAACGCGCCAAGCCCCATCAACGTCATGTCCACTGGGATCTGTGTCATCTCGGCCAGTTCGAGCAGCTCCTGGGAGGCGCCTGAAAAGATCACCCCGCCTCCGACGTAGAGAATCGGCTTCTTGGCCTTCATGATCGCTTCGGCTGCTTGTTTGATCTGCCACTTATTCCCGTCGTAGGTGGGATTGTACCCACGAATGGAGACGGAATTCGGATAGGTGAATTCCGCTTTGGCCATCGACACGTCTTTCGGGATATCCACCAGGACCGGACCCGGTCGACCCGTCGTCGCGATATAAAACGCCTCTTTGATCGTGGCCGCCAAGTCGTTCACGTCTTTGACGAGAAAATTGTATTTCGTGCAGGGCCGGCTCAACCCCACGTTGTCGGCTTCCTGAAAGGCGTCGTTCCCGATCAAACTGGTCGGGACTTGGCCGCTGAAACAGACCACCGGGACAGAATCCATATAGGCATCGGCCAACGCCGTGATGACGTTAGTCATACCGGGGCCGGAAGTTACCAGGCAGACGCCGGCCTTTCCGGTCGCCTTCGCATAGCCCTCAGCCATATGGCCCGCACCTTGCTCATGGCGTGTCAAGATCACCTCAACGTCTTTCTGCTGATGGAGCATATCGAAAATCTTCAAGACGACTCCGCCGGGAAGCGCAAAGATCGTCTTCACTCCTTCACGCTTCAGGCATTCGATGAAGATTTCAGCACCCGTGAGTTTCATGGCACCCCTCCCTCCAACCGCATAAGGCCTATTAAGGCCTCCTGTCGATAAATGAGGCCTTAAAACGGCACGCCTCACAAAGCCCGCATCATCGTGCAAAAATGTTTTTGAAATCAAGGGGAAAGATTTGAGATCCTAGCATCCTTACGTAAGGACCGTCAATACAACCACTCCCGGTGAGCCATGGGCAATGGATGAAAGACCTCACGTAAAGGGTTTCACGAATGAAAAGCGTAGATGGAAGACCTATAAGCCGGATTCTGTCCCGCAAAGAAGTCGTCTCTTTGCCTGGATGATCATTTCTCTGGGATTCGAGTTGCCTCGAACCTCAAGCGACCTACCCGAAGACCTCGACCGGGCCAGTCGGCGTGCAGCAGTCCGTGAGGAGTGTTGCACCTGTCTTCCTATTTGGCCTTGCACCGGGCGACGCTTACCCTGCCGGTGATGTCACCATCCCCGCGGTGGGCTCTTACCCCCCCGTTTCACCCTTACCTGAGCCGCAGCGACCAGATGGGATCCCGTCGCCTTGGCCATCGGCGGTTTCTTTTCTGTGGTGCTGGTGTCGGATTGCTCCGCCTGGGAGTTACCCAGCGCCCTGCCCGTGGAGTCCGGACTTTCCTCCCGATGCGAAAATGCACCGAGCGACCATCCGGTCTTCCACCCACGCTTAGTCAGTATAAAGAATGAGAGGGGTCAGGAACAAGCAGACGAATACGACTTGATTTAGGAATGATCAAAAGCAGAAGAACCGCTTACCTGCCACCGACTTCCGGTAAAGGGGTGGCCGGCATGGGCGCTCTTTTCTGATAAATGGCCATGGCCTCAGGCATCCATTTTTTCAATTGATCAATCCTCGTGTCGTGGCCTGGATGTGTGGATAGGAATTCAGCTGGTCCTCCACCGCCCGATGCCTGTGCCATCCGTTCCCAGAGCGCGACCGATTCGCGCGGGTCGTACCCTGCATCTGCCGCGAGAAGAATCCCAACGTAATCGGCTTCCGATTCGTGTTTTCGACTAAAGGGCAGCAGCACGCCGACCTGCGCACCGGCACCCAACGCCGCCATCGTCGCCTGGCCAAGCATGGGATTCCCGCCGCTGAGTCCGATCGCTGCACCGGCAACTTGCAGCAATGTATTCGCGACTTGCCCCTGACTCATACGCTCCGCTCCATGGCGAGCCAAGGCGTGCACCACCTCATGGCCCATCACCGCCGCCAATCCAGCTTCCGTCTTGGCCATGGGGAAGATACCGGTGTACACCGCCATCTTCCCGCCAGGCAAAGCAAAGGCATTGGCCGTCTTGTCGTCCTTGATGACTGTCACTTCCCATTGAAACTGTTGAGCCATCTCCGCGTACTTCGATCGTTTTGCGGCTTCGACAATGCGAGCGGCCACCCGTTTCACCGGTTCGATCTCACGAGGATCTTGTGAGACCCTCATTTTTGGGTCACTCCTGACTTGGTTGTATGCCTGAGCCCCCATTTGCATTTCTTGACTGATCGACGTCATGAGTAACTGCTTCCGACCGGTATAGGGATTGGTCTCGCATCCGACCAAGCCGATTCCCGACAGAAGTAGACAGCAGATCGTTATTGCCCGTATGTACTGTGGAACGTTCATCTTCGAGCCTCCAACCTCGCAAGTCTTGAACAGGTCCTTCATGCTCAATTGACCACTATACAATCCGTTGGTAGATTACCGCGCCCTAAGTGAGTTTTCCAGAGGGAGCACGAGCCCCATGACGTCGTCACCTCGCCGCAACACGATTGAACGCATCGGCATCGACGAATCCGGAAAAGGAGACTACTTCGGTCCTCTCGTCATCGCTGCCGTGTTTGTCGACGCCACGACCCAAGGTGAACTCGCCCTGATGCAGGTTCGGGACAGCAAGAAACTCTCCGATGGGCGCGTCCTCGAATTGGCTCCCGACATCAAAATCATTTGCCCCCACAGCATCATTGCCATTGGGCCACAGAAATACAATGAGCTCTACGCCAAGATTAAAAATCTGAACCGCTTGCTCGCCTGGGGCCATGCCAAGGCGCTGGAGAATTTACTGGAGCGAGGCGTGGTCTGCGAACGGGCGATCTCGGATCAGTTCGGCGATGAGCGTCTGATTCTCAGCGCACTGCAGGAAAAAGGAAAGAAGATTGTCTTGGAGCAGCGTACGAAAGCGGAGTCAGACCTGGCCGTCGCCGCGGCATCGGTCTTAGCGCGGGCGGAATTTTTAATCCGTCTCAAGCGTCTCTCTGGTGAGGTGGGAACAACTTTGCCGAA